>JAXFQS010000110.1:0-2257 GCA_034178815.1 Kiritimatiellia bacterium
CGAGTGCGTCTGCGGCGGAGGGGTTGGCGGAGTTGCTCAGGCGATTCAAGCCGAAGGCGTTGTTCGCGCACTGGCCTGTGGATCTGCATGCGGACCATGTTCAGGCGATGGCGGTCTGTGTCAATGCGCGGCGTCTGGCGAAGTGGCGGGGGGAGTTCTATTTCTACGAGGTGGAGCGGTCTCAGACGCGCAATTTCCGTCCGCTCTACAGTGTGGATGTGTCGCGGACAATCGGGCAGAAGTTGACGCTCATCAGGCATTATGTCTGCCAGAATGCGAATGATGCTTTGGCGCTGGACAAGCTCGACCAGGCGCGGGTGAGGGGGGCATCCCGTCTGACGCCGTGCGCCCATGCGGAGGTGTTCACGACTTACGACGGGGAGCGGATTCGGGGCGGTGTTTTGGAGGAGTTGGCGGAGTGCGAGGTGCAGGATTTGTCGTGCCTTTTCGACATTTCTCGCTACGGCGCGCGGGAGGGGCTTTTCGGGGTGGATGTGCGGCAAAACTCGCGGGCGATTGCGTCGGCGGTGGAGGCGTGTGCGGCGCGTGGGGGCGGTCAGGTGGTGGTGCCGAAGGGGCGCTGGCGGTGCGGGGCGGTGCACCTGCGGAGCAATGTCTATCTGCGGCTTGAGGAGGGGGCGTTCCTGATTTTCGAGGACAATCCGGCGTGCTATCTCCCGGCGGTCTTGACGGCGTGGGAGGGGATGGAGTGCATGAACTTCTCGCCGCTTGTCTATGCGTATGGCGCGACGAACACGGGCATTCTCGGTTCGGGGACGCTCGCGCCGCGGATGGGGTTCTGGCGCGACCGCTTTCTCGACGGATTGGTACCTACGACCGAGCGCGACAGGTTGCATATCTCCGAGCTCAAGAGGTTGTATTCTCTGATGGGCAGAGGTGTGCACCCGCGGGAGCGAATCCTTGATACCCGCCAGTGCTGCTTCCGTCCGCCGCTCGTCGAGTTCAACGCCTGCACCAATGTGACGGTCAGAGGTATCCGCATCCGCGAGTCCCCCTTCTGGACGCTCCATTTCAACCGTTGCGAGAATGTCCTCGTCGAGCAGGTCGACAGCCGCGCGCTTGGGCGCAATGCCGACGGGGTCAACATTGAACGCTGCCGCAAGGTGCGCGTGCGCGACTGCCGCCTCTGGCAAGGCGACGACGCCATCGTGCTCAAGGCCGGACGCAATCGCGACGGTTGGGACGGCGCGAGCCGCTGCGAAGATGTCGAGATCGACGATGTCACCGTCACCGAGGGACACGGACTGCTGATCGTCGGCAGCGAAATGTCGGGCGGCGTCAGAAATGTGACCATGCGCAACAGCCGCCAGAACGGAGCCTCCTTCGCCCTTTTCCAGCTCAAATGCAACGAGCGCAGAGGCGGCACCATCGAGCAAATTCGGATGGAAAACTGCTCCTCCGATACCGTCCGCGCCGTCCTCGACCTGCAACTGGACAGCTCCAAATACAGCGGCGTCGAGACCCTCGAACGAAGACTCACCAAGGTCGACGGCCTGACCTTCGACGGGTGCCGCGTCGGCACGGCAGGCCGCCTCGTCCAAATCAGCGGAACCGACCGCCTCCCCGTCAAGAACATCCGCCTCGCCAACCTCGATTGCCGCGTGATTGGTACCCGAGAATCCCTCCTCGGCGTGGACGACCAGGTCACCCTCGAAAAGGTTTCCGTCGGACAGGTAGACCCCAAGAAAGCCGACTGGATCTGGCGCGTCCCCAAGCCCTGGTACGCCCAATACAAAGAGGAAATTCCCGTCGACGCGCCCGAAGCGCTCGCGCGTTGGAAAGACCTCGGAGATTTCCGCCTCCGCTTCGAATTCAAACCATCAACAAACGCCTTCCTGCGTATCCGCCAGACCCATTCCCTCGCACTCGACCCCGCCAAGGCTGGCAGCGCAGGGGACGGAGACCTGAGCGCCCTCTACCCCGCCTTCAACCCGCAAACCGAGTGGCAACAAGCCGAAGTCATCCTCCACCGCGGAGCCATCAGCGTGGCGATAAACGGCTTTGAAACCGTCTGCAACCGAAGCCTCGGGCCGACCCTTCCCGAACGCGGCGCCCTGACCTTCGGCAACACACAAGTCCGCCAGATTCGCATCGCGCCGATTGCCGGACAGATGTACTGAAACGGGAGCCCCAGCCGTGAACCTTCCAGCCCTGATGGCAACCATCCTCGCCCCCCTCTCCCTGCTTGCCTCCGCCCCCGCCGATTGGCGCGACAACCTCCCTCGCCCGGTCATCA
>JAXFQS010000018.1:0-10318 GCA_034178815.1 Kiritimatiellia bacterium
GGGGCGGAGGTTGGATCCGCGTGCGGGGTGTGGTTGGCCGCGGCGGCTACGTGTGGGGGTTTGGTCGCGGGGGGATTGGTTTGCGCGTGTGTGTGGATGGCGATGGCGGCCGCGGCGACGGCGGCGAGCGCGAGTCTGACTCCCTTCATACTGTCTCCCTTGAGGCTTCTTGGTCTGGATTATCGGTGCCGGTTGGGCGGCGACGAGAGAGAGTCTAGCATGGGAGGGGGAATAGCCGCAACCCCCTCTTTCGGGAGGGGGTTGCGGGCGCACTCATCGGAAGATGATGAGGGTCGCGTCGTAGGGGGAGTTGCGATGGAGGAGCCAGACTTTGCGGCCTGTGGTGGGGGTGACGAGCACGCCGAGGAGGTTGGGGTCGGCAAGGCGACCGGCGTAGAGGGTCTTCTCTTCTTCGGTCAGCAGTTCTGCGATGGCGGCGGGTTCGCGGACGAGGTTGGGGATGGAGGCCCAGCCCTGCGCGCGGGAGGCGTGGATGGTAATCTGCCAGTCTTTCGAACTGGAGGTGAGCAGGTCGAGGTTGTCGGGTGACTGCGGCGGGCCGTCGAAGGTGTAGGTGGTGATAATCTTGCCATTGTTGATGGCGGTGGGGCCAAGGGTAAGGTTTCGGGTGGTGGCGAAGTAGACATTGGTCAGGGTGGACATCTTGAAACTGTTGCTGATGGTGTGGAGGTCTCGGGACTCGAGGCGGATTTCGCGGAAGCGGTAGGCGCTGAGGGAGTTATCGCCGATGGCCTGGAGTTTGGGAAGCACAAGCAGGCCTTGGACGCCGGAGCGGCCCTGATAACTGTTGAGCGACCCTCCGCCAAGGGTCACCAAGCCGGAGAGATCCCAGTCGTCTAGAGTAGTCTCCGTCAGCGGAATGGTTTTATCAAAGCCGGAAAGGAAGGCGTAGCCGATGGTCGAGAGGCGTGGGCAACGCATCACGAGGCGCTTGAGTTTCTCCCACTTGGACATCGAATAACTCGTGACGATCTCAAGCGTCCGGGGGAGAATCAGGGAGGTGACTTGCCATTCTTGCATTTTGTTGTTGGCCCGAATGGCGACAATGGTGTAGGGGTTACCATCCTTGTCGAGCACGGGGTCGTCGAGATTCAACTCCGGCCAGAAGGGGTCGTAAGTTCCGCCCGTGATGGCGAGGCGATTGCCGTCGGCGGCGACGGTAAAGGAATAGGTGTTGTCGGGGCGCGTGATGGTGCCGTCAGCGTAAGTCCAGTGGTAGAAGGCGGGGGTTGGCGGAATGATGGAGATTTCCGCGGCATCCTGGAGAAGGGTATAATCTCCGTCCTCAAGCGTCACGCTCAAGGTACGGGTATCGGTGACCTTTCGGTTGGGGACTGGGGTGACGGTGAGGGTGACGGAGGTTTCGCCCGCGGGGATGGTAATGAAGGAAGGAAGACCGACATAATTTTGCCCTGCAACGGCGGTTCCGCCAACAACGATGGGGATGTCGAGCGCATCGGAAAAGGGGCCAACGGGTGCGCGGGAAATGGTAAACGAGCCGTTTTGAGCGGACTCGGCGGCGGCGTTGGAACCCGGCACGATGGTGACAGTTCCCGTATAAATTGCTTTGGGAGGGGAGGACAAAATGTTTTGGCCCGTCCGTGCCAAGAGGGTGCACCGATAACTGCCAGGCTCAAGCGGTCCGAGGGTGTAGGAGGTGGTGGCATCGGAGACGCCTTCGGCCAGATTGTTGGTCACCACAGAGCCGTCCATCGAGACCACCTCAAGGGCGAGGTCGACGGGCTCGCCGGGGTTGTCGATAGTTGCCGTGACGGTCAGCAAACGGCTGGCTCGACCGTAGGCATAATCGGAGATTAGAGAGGTTGAGGCGGTCTGAACCGTGAACTCCAGTTCGAAAAGCGCGAAGTTGACGGTATCCGAACTTGCAGTCGCGTAGGGGACGAACTTGAAGGCGCGATAGCCGCGGGAGGAGGCCTGCCCGTCGGGAATTTGGAAGGTCGCGGAGCGGGTCTCGTCGGTGACCGTACGGCCCCAGGTGTCGATTGTGCGCTCGACCTCGGAGAGGAGGGTTTCGGTTCCGTCCGAGTCAACGCCAAAGATGGCCCATTTAGTTGGCACGCGGACGGGATCGTATTCGTTGTAGTTGCTTCGCCAAAGGGTATAACTATTCAGGACGAAGACTTCTCCGGGGCGAAACTCGTCCGGCACGCGGTAGAGGGCATAGAAGGAGCCGTCGGCGTTGTTTGACGAGAAGAAGCCGAGCCAGCGCTTGTTTGGATTCGAAGCGGTCGAGACGGTCACGCCGTCGAAGGCATTGGTGAGGTTGTAGGTTGCACTGTAGGCGCGGCCCGTAATCTGGGGGGCACTGCAAGTGCCGGCGGCGACAGCCTCGCGCACCGCCGCGGTCAAGTTGAACGCCGTAGTATTCGCGCTTTGCGCCCGCACTGGCTCTACAGCCCCCAACACGAGCGCACACGCCACGGCGACCATCGACAGTATTCGATCCATATTGAATCCTTTTTGCAACTCTTTTCTATTAAAAACTTACAAATCGATTATAGCACGCTCCATCGTCTCGATGCAAGCCAAAAGCCCCCAGCCCTTCTGCAAATAGCAATCTCCGGACTCCTGAGATACCCACCTCCGCCCCCCAAAGGTTGCCACCTCCGCCCCCCAATCCTGCCTATCCGCCGTCGCCCGTCCCGGCAACTGCCCCCCGCGGGAAGACAACAGAGGCACCCCTCCCCGAGCCCTACCCGAGGAAGAGCGCGCTGCCGATGGTACGGATGGAATGAACTCAGCCCAGCCGGCCGAGGGCAATCAGCGTAAAGGCCATCGTGAAGATAGCCGTCGTCTCCACAATGCCCAGCGCCGACAGATTGTTCGTCAGCCCCTTGCCCGTCTCCGCCTGCGCATCCGCCGCCGCCGCGGCCGCCCGCCCCTGCAGCCACGCGGAAAAGCCGACCGCCAGCCCCGCAAAGATTCCCAGCACCAGCACCGGCACGCCGATATTCGGCACCTCCACCTTGCCCAGCATCATGAACATCAACAATGTTCCGTAGAGCGTCTGCGTAATCGGCGCACCGACATAGGTCAGCAGAAGGAAGGGCGCGGGCTTCTCCTGCGCGTAGCACTTCTTCCAAGCGCCGACCGCCGAAGCCGCCGCACTCCCCGTGCCCAAGGCGGAACCGATTGCACTCAAAGCGAGCGTTGCCACCGCGCCCGTCACGACCATTGCTGCGTCTGCTGTCATCTTAGGAATCTCCTGTTGAGGTTAAAGGTTAGAGGAAGTCATCTGCGATTCGCGGCGGAACGGCCGATAGGCGATGCCCGCCCAAGTCAACCCCTTCGCCCCGGAAAATTCGAGCGTATTGAGGCGCACCGCGTGAACCAGGATGGAGAGCGCCCCCATCAGCAGATTCAGCCCGTGCCCAAGCAAAAGAATCAGCACCATCGCCGGCACCTTCGCTACCAGCGGCAACGCCAGCCCCGTGGCCATCAAATCGAAGTTCTCCGCCATCTTCACGGACGCCATTCCAACCGCAAAAAGCCGCACATACGAGATGATGTCCCCCATACACCCAATTATATTCAAAGGCAGCATCCCGAAGTCCACCGCGTGCTCCTTGAACTCCCCCTTCACGCACATGAACAGCGCAATCAGCACCACCGAAGCCCCCATCAGATACCCGTTCCACCACGGCGCAGCAAAGCCCGAAATCGACACCGAGCAAATCAAGTTGTACATCCCCGCAAGCACGCCGACCCAACCCACTTGAGCCAGCGCCTTCGTCGACGGGAACAGTTGCACCGCGTTCCAGAGGCGCGCCAGAATCAGATGCCCGGCGCCCAAGGTAAAGCAGAGTTGCATAATATGGTCTTGCACCGACAGCCACTGCGCCACGGGGTGGTTCATCCATACCGGCAACGCCCCTGCCGGGATGCCAAAGTAGACGCCGCTGAGCACGCCCCAGGCGATTGTCGCCAAGGAGAAGACGCCCATCAGGGCAAAGGGCGCGAACGGAGCCTTGCGCCATTTGCGCCTGGCCCATACGGTTGCGGCGAGCAGGATGCCGCCATAGCCCGCGTCGCCGACAAGCATGGCAAAGAAGATGGTGAAGAAGATGTAGAAGGGGACGCTCACATCCGTCTCTCGATACCCCGGCGTGATACCAAGCGTCTCGAACAAAAGGGTGATGGGGCGGAAGAGTTTGGGCGGACGGAGGAGGGTTGGCGGCTCTTCCTCGGGCAGGGGGTCGCGCACCGAGAGGGCCCAACCTTCGGCTTTTGCGCTCTGGCGGATGGCGTCGATCTGGTCTGCGGGAATCCACCCGGCGATCCAGGCAAGGGATTCGCGAGTCTCCTGGAGGTTGGCTGCAGCGAGTTCGAAGGCGGCCATTTCGCGGGCGGCTTCGAGGGCGCGTTCGAGGGTGGGGGCTTGGTCTGCGGCATCCCGAAGGCGGGCAAGGATTTCATCCCGTCGACGCTCGATTTGGGCCCGGTCGGCTTCCAGTCCAGCGAGGCTTTTCTCGGGCAGGGGGAGTTCGCGGCAGTTCGCGGCGGCGAGGTCGCAAGAACCGATTGCCACGCCGCAGGGCTTGCCTTCGGAGGTCTGTCCCAACTGGCGCACGAGGGGGGCGTCGGGGAGTAGGCCGCCTTCGGAAACGAAGAGGCAGAGGGGGACGCCGGATGCTCTCAGCCGCCGGGCGGTCTCGGGGTCGAAGGAGCCGAAGGGGGCGTAGCGGGCAATGGCTTTGGCGAGGCGGTTGGACTCGGCACTCAGGGCAGCGTGATTGTCGCACAAGGCAAGGATGGCGTCGGCGAGGTTGGCAGGATTGTCGTGAGGGAGAAGGTTCCCTTCGCCCCCGAGCCACTGTTCCAGTTGCCCCTGAAGTTTGACATCTTGTCCGGCGGCGGGAAGGGGCTCGCCTTTGGCGGCGGAGCCGAGGATGCGCAGAGCCCGCTCATAGCGGGCGCACCGTTCGGAAATTGTGCGCAGGTCGGCGGAGTCTTTCACCGCGAGTTCGATATGCAGCGTCCCCAACCGTTCAAGGGCTTCGAGCGCCGGGCGGCGCGCCTTAGATAGGCAGACGATCAGGAGATGTTTCATCGGGACAATCATTCGGCTGCCTCCACTGCCGGCGCGGGGGCGGTCCCGCGGCCTTTGGCGATTTTGCCGCGCGCGACCGCCGCGGTCTGTTCGTCGCCGATAAAGATGCGGATGATGCGGATGTTCTCGCGGCATTCAGGGATCTTCACCTTTTCGAAGAGGTTGACCCGCTGGGAGGTGGTCTGGAGTTCGGCACGGATGAGTTCCCTCTGGCGCTCGAGCACGGCGCGTTCGGCGCGGAAGGCGATTAAGTCCGCAATGCCCGAGGCGGCTTCGTCGAACCACGGCGGCGTGGCGAAAAGGTCGATGGGCGCGACTTCCGTCTCAATGCCCTCGAAAACCGGAATCGCCACGCCGGCAATGTTTCCCGTCGAGGTTCGCACGGCCGTCACCCGTACCAGCGAAGCCAAATCGTCCGGACGCTCCGCCAGCAATCCCGCCCAGCGCGAGAAGCCATCCAGAGCCTCCCGCTCGCGCGCCGCCACCCGCTCCAGTCGTGCCGTGATGTCGGCGATTTCCGCCTGCAACTGCTGCTTCTTGAGTTGGAGCATCGGCAGGAAGCGTTCAAACCGCCTGAGCGCGTCGCTCTGCGCCTTGAGTTCGGTCTTGGTGTGCTTGATCTTCCCCATGGAGATAACCTCGGACAGCTAGTTCCCCTTCTTTGGCCAGAACTTCTCCACCAGTTTCGACTGGATGCCCGTCTCGACCGGCTCGAAGCATTCGGCAAGGATTTCCCAGCCTAGGTCGAGCGCCTGCTCCAAGGGGATGTTGACCGAGAGATCCATCAGACGCGTTTCGAAGAGGCTGCCGTACTTGAGCAACTTCGCGTCCCAGTCCGACATGCGGAACCCCATCGCCAACTTCTCCGAAGTCTCCTTGTACGAGGCGTAGAGTTTGATCATCGCGTCCATAATGGTGCGGTGATCCTCGCGCGTATCCTTGTTGACCTGCTGCTTGAGGCGGCTGAGCGAACCAAACGGCTCAATGCGCCCGTTGCGCAAGTAAAACTGCCCCTCGGTGATATAGCCCGTATTGTCCGGAACCGGATGCGTCACATCATCCCCCGGCATCGTCGTCACCGCCAAAATGGTAATCGAGCCCGCCCCATCAAAGTCTACCGCCTTCTCATAGCGCGCCGCCAACTGCGAGTAGAGATCGCCGGGATAGCCGCGGTTCGAGGGAATCTGCTCCATCGTGATCGCAATCTCCTTCAAAGCGTCGGCGAAAGAAGTCATATCCGTCAGCAAGACCAGCACCTTCTTGCCCGACAGGGCAAACTGCTCAGCCACCGCAAGAGCCGCATCCGGCACCAGCAGACATTCCACCACCGGATCCGCCGCCGTGTGCACAAACATCACCGTGCGCGACAAAGCCCCCGACTCGTCGAGCGTGTCCCGGAAAGTCAGATAGTCATCGTACTTAAGCCCCATTCCGCCCAGCACAATCACATCCACCTCCGCCTGCAGCGCAATGCGCGCAAGCAAAGCATTGTACGGCTCCCCCGCACGGGCGAAGACCGGCAACTTCTGCGACTCGACAAGCGTGTTGAAGACATCTATCATCGGAATGCCCGTGCGCACCATATTGCGCGGCATAATGCGCTTGGCCGGGTTCACCGACGGACCTCCAATGTCAATCAACTGCTCCGTCAGCGCCGGCCCGTTGTCCCGAGGACGCCCCGCGCCGGTGAAGACCCGTCCCAGCAAGGCGTCTCCCGAAGGCACCCGCATCGGTTCGCCCAAGAATCGCACCTGCGCGTCCGTCGCCACCCCGCGTGCCCCCGCGAAAACCTGCAAAGTCACCCGTTCGCCGTCAAGTTTGATGACCTGCGCGAGGGAGGAACCGTTTCGGGAAACGACCTCCGCCAATTCACGGTTCTTGACCCCGTCGGCGCGCAGCGTCAGGACGCTTCCGGCGATATCGTCTATCCGATGGTAAACTTTCTGCATGGTCTCTTCTCCGGTCTGTGCGGCATGGGTTTTCAGTCTTCAAGGCAGGCGGCGACAGCCTCCCTGCGAGTCTGGTACTCGGGTGCGTCCTGGGCGGTCTGGTGCCAGTCGATGAAAGCCTGCTGAAGTTTGAGGAAGGCGCGGCGGGCGACCGCCTTGTCGGGGAACTCGAAGCGGTGCGAAACGACCCGTTCAAGGAGGTCGAAGATTTCGCGCTGGCGCTCAACCGGGGTCGCCGCGTCGACATCGTTGAAGGCGTTCTGCTGGAGGTAGACGGCGTCGATGAGTTCCGCCTTGAGGTAGTTGACAAAGTCCTCCATCGCCGTGCCCTCTTCGCCGACGACCTTCATCATCTGGGCGACATCGCTGCCCTTGTGCAGGAGTTCGCGCAAGGCTTCGACCCGCTTCTGCTCAATGACGCTCGGGTACTTGCTCCACGAATCGAGCGGGTCGATCGCGGGGAAACGCCGGGCATCGGAGCGGGCGCGGGAAAGACCGTGGAAGGCGCCCACGACCTTGAGCGTTGCCTGCGTGACGGGCTCGTCGAAATTGCCGCCCGCCGGGGAGACGGTGCCGCCAATGGTCAGCGAACCGGTGGTGCCGTCTTTGAGACGCACCAAGCCAGCCCTTTCGTAGAAGCCGGCGATAACGGATTCGAGGTAGGCGGGGAAGGCTTCGTCGCCGGGGATCTCCTCCAAACGGCCGGACATCTCGCGAAGCGCCTGCGCCCAGCGGGAGGTGGAGTCGGCCAGCAGGAGCGTGTTCAATCCCATCATACGGTAGTAGGCCGCGAGCGTGGCGGCCGTGTAGACGGAGGCCTCTCGGGCGGCCACGGGCATGGAGGAGGTGTTGCAGATGATAATGGTTCGAGCCATCAAGGACTTGCCCGTCCGGGGGTCGATCAGTTCGGGGAATTCGCGCAGGGTCTCGACGACCTCGCCCGCGCGCTCACCGCAAGCCGCAAGCACCACGACATCGACATCGGCGTAGCGGGAGGTCATCTGCTGGAGCACGGTCTTCCCGGCACCGAAGGGGCCCGGGATGCAGTAGGTTCCGCCGACAGCAACGGGGAAGAAGGTGTCGATGGTACGCTGGCGGGTGACGAGCGTGCGAGCAGGCTTGAGGCGCTCGGCAAAGCAGTTAATGGGGAGTTTGACGGGCCAGCGCTGAACCATTGTCACAGGGTGGTCGGCGCCCTTGGAGTCGGTGAGCACGGCGACCGTCTCGTCGATACCGTAGTCGCCTGGAGCGGCGATGGTCTTGACGGTGTAGACGCCCGAAAAGGCGAACGGCACCATAATGCGATGCTGAAAGACGCCTTCGGGAACGGTGCCGAGGGTTTCGGCCGCGGTGAGGCGGTCGCCCGGCTTGGCGACGGGGGTGAAATTCCACTTGCGGTCGCGGGGCAAAGCCTGCAGATAGGTGCCGCGCTGGAGGAAAAATCCGCACTGTTCGGCGAGTTGGGGGAGCGGGTTCTGGAGGCCGTCGTAGACCTGCCCGAGCAGACCGGGCCCCAACTCGGCGGCGAGGAGGTTCCCGGAGAACTCGACGGTGTCGCCGATGGTCAGGTCTCGGGTGTCCTCGAAGACCTGGAGGTCGGCGACGCCTTGGCGGATGCGGACGATTTCCGCCATCAAGCGCAACTCTTTATCCTGAGTCTGGAGCCTGGCGTAGCCGACCTCGTTCTGGGCGACGGGGCCGTCAAAGGCCACGGCGATCATATTTCCGTTGACTCCGGTAATCTTGCCTGTTGTCATAAGGGGCATCCTTGGGGTTAAAGCGGGAGGGGCACATCGGCCAACTGCAGGAGACGCGCGCTTCCGGCGTCGGGATTGCGTGCGGCGCGGCGCAGGAGGATGCCGAGGCGCACAGCGTAGGCGAAAAGGCGGTCTGGGGCGAGTGGGTCGACACCGGCGAGTTCGTCCGCCGCCTTGAAGCGGAGGGCGTCGAGGGCCTCCTCTCGCGCGAGGGGGTTCTTCAGGGCGAAGGCGTTCTCGACCGCGCGATCGAGCCAGAGGGCGCACCCTTTGGCGGGGCGGACGCTCGCGGACGGGTCGGCGCCCTTGGCGGCAGCGCGGCGGCGGGCAATGGCGTTCCGGATCTGGGTGTCGCAGTCGAACCAGCGAGCCGCGTAGCCGTCGGCGCCGGGAATTGAGCGGTTCTCCAGCAGGGCGCGGAGGGTTTCGAGGCGCTCCGGCGGAACGAGGGAGTCGCAGGCGGAGAGGAACGCCGCCGCAGTAAGTTTCGGGGGTTGACCGAGACTCAGACCGGGCAATGAGGAGAGCAGATAAACCGCGCTCATAGGAGGGCTATTTCGAGAGCAGTTCGGCGAGTTGGGGGCGCAGCAGGCGGGAAAGCGCCTGCGTGACGGCGGCGCCGCTGAAGTCGTGCTCGACGCGGCCGTCCGCCAAGCGAACCTTGAAACCGGTGCCGAAGGTCTCGTCTGTGACCACGGTGACTTCGGGGCGGGCGGCGAGTTGGGCGCGGAGGGTTTTGAGCAGGGCAGCAGGGACGGCGAGTTCGACCTTTCCTTCCTTTACATAGGATGCGACAGCCTCGGCGACTAGTTTGCCGATGGTGTCGGAAGAGGCGAGCGCGGCGTCGACATCGGCGGCAAGGACGGTCTCCAGGAGTTTGCCGACCGCCTGCTCGATGGAGCGTAGGACATCGCGCGCGGCCTGGCGCAGCGTCTCCTGCGAGCGCTGGGCGAAGGCGTCGGCATCCTGGCGGGCGGCGGCGCGGAGGGTTTCGGCATCTTTGCGGGCGTCCGCAAGCAGTTGCGCGGCCTCCTGCTTAGCGGTGGAGAGGATGGTCTGGGCCTCTTGCTTGGCCTTGCCGATGCCCTCTTGCTCGATTTTGTCCAGGAGACTCTGCAGATCGTCGCTCATAACGCCATCCTCTCGTTCGGTGCTCTAAACATACTTATCGGTATGTTATCAGTCCAAAAAAACGGTTGCCGCGGAGAACGGAAAATGGCGGAGAGGGAGGGATTCGGACCCCCGGTACCTTGCGGTACGCATGATTTCGAGTCATGTGCATTCAACCAGGCTCTGCCACCTCTCCAAAAATTAGCGGCAACGGAAACAAGTTAGCAAAAGCCGCGCGGCAAGTCAAACCCAATCGCCGTTTCCCCGCCAAAAATCCGCGCCGGCGCAAAGGTGGTCGAGAATGGGGGCGGCAGGTGGGCGAGAATGGGTTGGGAAGGTGGGTTGCTACGGGATCGGTCGGTAGGCAGGTCTCGGGGGTGGAGGTAGGAACCTGTGGGGGCGGGGGCGTA
>JAXFQS010000021.1:0-5679 GCA_034178815.1 Kiritimatiellia bacterium
ACCGAGCAATGTCCGCACCGTCCGGCGTCTAGGGGACTTTCCAGTTCGCGGCAAAGGAATTCCATCAGGCAGTCGCGGGCGTCGAATTCGGCTGTGGGCTCGGACGATTGGCTGGGCATAGGATGGAATCGGGGAGATTTAGCGGAATTGTAGCACAATGCGCGGTGGGGCTCAATGACAAAATCGGGAGGTTGGCACCTTGGGGGGCGGTGGATTGGCTTCTTGACAGGGCGCGGGCGGGTAGGATAGGATGGAGTTTATGAATAAGATTGTGCTGATATTGTGGGCAGGTCTCGCAGCGTGGGGCTATTGCGGAACGGAGGTGGCGGCGATTTACTATCCGCACTGGCATCCCTATCCGGCGGGGGAGCGGATTTTCGGTGCAGGCCGCTGCGAGTATGATTTAGTGCGCCGCCAGAAGCCGCGCTACCCTGGGCATCCGGTGCCAATCCAACCCTTGATGGGATATTATGACGAGACGAATCCGGCTGTCGTTGCCAAGGAGATTGACTTGGCCGCCGATGCCGGCATCGGGGTCTTTCTCTTCGACTGGTATTTCTACGGTCGGGAGCCGATGATGCAGGAGGCGCTCGACCGAGGTTTCCTCAAGGCCCCCAACGCCGGGCGTATGCGCTTCGCCTTGATGTGGTGCTACCACGACCGGCGCAACCGCTTCGGCGCACGCCCCGAGGATCCCGGGGCTTGGATCGCCCGTCGGGAGCAGACCCCGGAGGAGTTCAGACGCTGCTTCGCCTATGTCCTGGAGCACTACCTGACGCACCCGCTCTACTGGCGCAAGAACGGTCGCCCCTTCTTCTCCATATTCAACGCCCACGAGTTCATCCGCGCCATGGGCGGGCCCGCCAAAACCAAAGCCCTGTTGGCAGAGGCCGACGCCCTCGCCGCCCGCAAAGGCCTCCCGCCAATTTACTGGCACGCCATGCAGGGCGATGCATTCGCCGACTACCGCGATGCAGGATTTTCCGCCTGCTCGGCGTACAACATCACCTGCCACGACTGCCCCGACTACTGGGGCCGTTTCAAGCGCGGCGAGCAACTTTTCGACTACGCGGAAGTCGCCCAAGCACACCGCCGAATCTGGCGCGAGCGTGCCAACCTTCCGGGGCTGACCTACCTGCCAACCGTCACCCGTGGTTGGGACTGCTCCGCCCGTTGCCATCCCGACGAAGCCTTCCCCTGGCGCGATGGAAGTTATCCCTACAGCGGTATCGTCACCAACAATTCCCCCCAACTCTTCCAGAGCCTTCTCGCCGATGCCAAGACCTTCGCCGAAACCGCCCCCTGCCGTCCGGAAGCCATTATCATCAACGCCTGGAACGAGTACACCGAAGGCTGCTGGCTAGTCCCCGACAAGCACCTCGGCAACGCCTCTCTCCAGGCCGTTCGCGCCATCTTCAACCCCTAGCCTTCAGGCGGGATTCGTCCTTCCCTGCATCGCCGAAATCCCTTCGCAACCACCCTCCTAACGGACTCCCGAACGAATGAAAAAGACCCTTGCGCTCTTGCCGCTTCTCGCCCTCTTCCTGCTTACCCCGGGCTGCCGCCTGTTCGCACCCGCCCCCGAGCCGCCAGACATCACTCAGACCCTTCAGAACCAGATAGACGAGGCCTTTCGTGCTGGCGGCGGCGAGGTCGTCGTACCTGCCGGAAGGTATCGAATCAAGGGCATTCGCCTGCGCAGTCGCGTCACCCTTCGCCTCCAGGACGGGGTCGAGATGCTCGCCTCCAGACGCCCGGAAGATTATGACATTCTCAGGTACGACACCCTTGAACCCGTGCCGAGGGAAGTCCTCAGCGATGCCCTCTACATCCCGCCCCACAAGCGCACCAGTTTCGACTTCATCAACATTCCCGGCACCCGGTGGAATAACGCCATCATCCGCCTCTACGGGGCCACTGACGCGGCCATTATCGGTGAAGGGAAGGCGGTCATTGACGGGTGCAACTCCTTCGATCCGTTGGGCGAGAATGGGTTTCGTGGCGTGCACGGGGTCTCGGCCTTCGCCTGCACCAATCTGACCTTTGAGGGGGTGACATTCCGCCGCACGGGCAATTGGGCGTACCGGCTGCAGCACTGTGCGAATCTGGCCTTCCGCAAGTTGACCGTGCTGGCGGGGCATGACGGCATCCATGTGCGGGGGTGCGCGCGGGTGACTATTGAGGATTGCACGCTCCACACCGGGGACGATGCCATTGCGGGCTATGCCAATACGGATGTCATCGTCCGCCGTTGCGACCTCAATACGGCCTGCAGCGCGTTCCGCTTTGGGGGCACGAGGGTGCTGATTGAGGGGTGCACGGCTTGGGGCCCGGGCATCTACCCCATACGCCACAGTCTGACCCGCCAGCAGTTGAAAGAGGGGCTGGTCGACGATTCCCCCAAGGGCCGGCGGAATATGCTGGCGTTCTTCACCTATTTCTGCGACAAGATGGTGCCGGTACCCGAGCCGCCGGGGCAAATCCTCATTCGAAACTGCACGATTTGCGACTGCGACCGCCTGTTGCACTACAACTTCTCGGGCAACGAAGTCTGGCAACTCGGGGCGCCGCTTGCCGATATCACCTTCGAGCAGATTCGCGCCTCTGGCATCAAAATGTCCCTCTGCGCCTACGGGGACAAGGCTACGCCCACGCGCCTGGTTTTGCGCGACTGCTCCATTGGTTTTGCCAAGCCCGTCCCGGAATTCCTTCGCGCCGCCTGGCTCGACAGCCTCGAACTCGACCGCGTGTGGGTGCGCAACGCCTCCGGCCCGACGATTCGCTACTGGGGCGCGCGCCAACCCGTGCTTCGCGGGCAGGCTCAGGGCATACAGCCCGAGGTTCAAGCCGCAACCAAGCCCTTCAAGACGGCCCCTATTTGAGCCCCGACCCCTTCTTGCCAACCTCCTGATGCCGAGGCTAGCCACCGTTCGCCCTTTATATAAGGTATGAATGGGGGGCATTGGTAGGCAGTTCCGCCCGCCCGAGGAACCCACCGGCCGCCATCCGTCCGGAAGCCGTCGAGCCCGCCGTGCCGGATGGATCGCGGGCCAGTTCATTCGCCGGCTCAGCCGACTTGAAGCGGGGGGTAATCCCGCCGCGCCGAATGCGACGCACGGGCGGGGGAGGCGGCTTCGGACGGCGGCACAACCCGTTGCCTCGCCCCCTCGGCGGTCAGCCATAATTTCTCGCCGCGCGTGTTATCTATTGGACAGCACGGGAAGATTGTGCTATCATTTGCTTGTGTTTTATCCGCACGCAGCGTGGAACTGTGCCCTTTAGGGGCGATGTGCGCGGCGGGCGGCTTGAGGATTGAACTATGTTGAAGCGTTGCTTTCAGATGCGCCGAGGGCTGGCGATTGCCCTGCTGGCGGGGTTGATTGCCGCGGCGGGCTGCCGTCGCAAGCAAGAGCCCTCCGCCTCGCCGACGCCAGAGCCCAAGAGCGTCGAACAACTCGGGCAGGAGCGAATGGCCGACCCCGTCTATATGCGCGAACTCTCCGAGAAGGGCGCCGCCGCTCGCAAAGCCCGCAAAGCCTCCGTCGAGGCGCGCCGCAAACTGCTTCAGATTGAGAGCCGCGTCAAAGCCACCCTTTCGCCCAGTGCCACGCCCGCCGAAGTCCAGGCCGCCTGCGCCAAAGACCCCGATTGGCAGGCCCAGAAAAAGGTCTGCGACCAGCGCAAGGCCGAATCCCTCCAGCGTCAGCGCGAAACCGCCGCCTGCGTCGGCGAACGCATCCGCCGTCAGCACCCCGTCGGCATTCGGACGAACCGCACCGTTGTCGCCCCGCGCCCGATTGACAAAGCCCTTGCCTCCAATATCCAAGCCCGAGCCCGCCACATGCGCCGGACTGCCGCCGAGGCACGCCTCGCGCCTGCCACCAATAACCTCGCGTCCCCCGCGCCGGGCAACTGAACCGTCAACTTTTTGGAACTAGCCGAAGATCCCTCTAGAGCATAAGTGGAGCCCCAGATGAGAGAGTTTTTCCGTCACGCCTTCAAGCCGCTCGCCCTGCTGGCCTGCCTGGCTGCCCCGGTCGCCTTTGCCGCCCCCAAGATCACCAATGTCCAAATCGTTGACGAAACCGGAACCGCCCTCTCCGACGAAACCTTCGCCGAGGGAGAGACCGTCACCTTCGAAGTCACCTTCGACACCGTCCTCAACACCCAGGAGAGCGAACTGGCTAACTTCCGCCTCGTGCTGAACTATCCCAAAACCAATGTCGACTCCGCCGAATACTCCGCCGTCTACGCCGCCAACGGCTCTCGCGTGGCGGGCTCCCCCACCAAACTGCGCTTCACCTACACCGTCCGCCCCGGCGATATCGTCACCGGCCTGCACGCCACCTCCACCAGCGGCACCCTCTCCTTCGCCGGACTCTCCTCCCAGACGCCCGAATTCACCTACGGCACCTACGCAGACCAGGGACAGAATATTAAAATTTCCGGCTGGGACTTCAACCTCCCCGTCGCCAAAGCCATCCCCGTCTGCGTCACCACCCTGACCTTCCGCACCGAAGGCGCCCTCCCCGGAAAGACCACCACCAGCGCCAAACCCCGCAAGATTCGCCTGTGGACTACCAGTGCCGCTGTCGCCATCCTCGACGGCGATAGCTCCGGGCAGTCCTCCGTTCTGACCGCGGGCGCCAACGGCCAGCCCGGCGAAATAGCCGTCCGCGTCGCCTTCTACGGCGCCGGCACCTACCCCTTCTATATGAACGACGGCCGCGAAGCCCAGCCCGCGGACAATGACCAAGCCATCGCCTTGGGCACCGTCACCGTCAAGCAGACCACCTTCGTCGGCGATGACGGCGCCCCCCACAACCTCTTCTCCCAGGACGCCTGGAACTACTTCACCCTCACCATTAAAAACGGCGAAGACAACAAAGTCCCGCGCGGCGACTCCGTCACCGCAACCCTCGCCTGCTACCTCCCCGATTCCTTCTTCGCCGCCAACGGGCCCCTTGCCCTCGACCTCGCCTTCGCCAACGCCTCCGTCGCCAACTCCCCCAAGTCCGACATCGTCTTCACCCAGTACGGCCAGTCCATCACCCTTACCCTTACCGGCAGCCGCAATGCCATCCAAACGGAAAATACAGTCGGACTCGTCCCCTCCGGCTCGACCGGCGCCAACTTCACTTCCCCCTCGGGAACCCCCGCCTCCAACCTCTACATCCTGCCCCAGGTCTTGACCGCCGCAGGCACCACCATCTACGGCGAACTCACCGTCGGCGAAGTCCTCAAAGAGTTCGAACTCCTCTATAACGGCAACCCCATCCCCGCCGAAGGACTCTACTACAACGAAGGCGAGATCCTCACCAACCTCACCGTGCGCGTCCCCGCCGCCGTCTCCTCGCCTATGACCCTCGCCGTGACGACCCTCGACGGCTCCGGCAGCGAATCCTCCGGCGTCGTCCAGGCTAGCCCCGCGACCGTCACCATCGCCACCGGAGAGACCCTCTCCACCGCCTTCAATGTCCTGATTGCAAACGGCGATGCCAACGGCACCATCCGCATCGTCCAGCGCACCGTGCCCGTAGCCTACAAGCCGCTCGACATCCCCGTCAACACTTACAATGTCGACCCCGAAGCCACCCTTACCTCCCCGCTCCAGAGCGACTTCGCCCCCTTGCAGACCATTCAGTTCCGCGCCACCTTCAAGGATGTGCTCGCCGATAA
>JAXFQS010000024.1:0-12155 GCA_034178815.1 Kiritimatiellia bacterium
CCCAAACGGCGCCGTCCGCATGGGCCAACCAAAACTCGCCCCCCCCCCCCCCCCCTGTCAAGCAAAATATTCGTTTTGCGGAATATTTCTTTCGTGGCGGGGGCACACCCCTCGCCGCCGCCCCTGCCAACCTTATCCCCCAAAAGGTTGCCAAGACACGCTTCCGGCACTACAAATCTGTTTCACCTGAAAGTACGCACCGGCTGCACCGAAAGGTAGGTACCGCAGGGGGATGGGGCAGACGGGCGGCGGATAAAAAGATTGCCGCCTCCCGGGTGGACGGAAGACGGCAGGCGGCGCCAAAAGGCGCGCGAAAGGCTCGGAGATGGAGCGGCTAGTGGCGGATGGGTTTGAAGCGAATCGGGCGGGGCGCGTCAGCCTTGTCGCCGAGAAGTTGGCGGCGATACTCGTGGTAGTCGGAGTAACTGCCCTCGAACCAGACCACTTTCGAGTCTCCCTCGAAGGCGAGGATATGGGTCGCCACGCGGTCGAGGAACCAGCGATCGTGGCTGATGACCACGGCACAGCCGCCAAACTCCTGTATGCCCTCCTCAAGAGAACGCAAGGTCGCGACATCCAGATCGTTGGAAGGCTCGTCGAGCAAGAGCAGGTTGCCGCCCGACTTGAGCAGTTTGGCCAGGTGCACGCGATTGCGCTCGCCGCCGGAGAGAACCCCCACCAGCTTCTGCTGGTCGGCCCCGCGAAGGTTGAACCGCGCACAGTAGGCCCGGCCGTTGATCCTGCCGCCCCCCGGCAGTTCGATGAACTCGTCGCCCCCGGTAATCTCCTCGTAGACCGTGCGCGAATCGTCGAGATGCGAGCGGAACTGGTCGACATGGGAAACCACCACCGTCGGGCCAACCTTCAACTCGCCCGAAAGCGGCTGAAGGGCGCCCGTGATGAGTTTGAAAAGGGTCGTCTTGCCCGCGCCATTGGCCCCAATCACGCCCACCACCCCGCCGCGCGGCAGGTCGAAGTCCAGATGTTCGAACAGCAGACGGTCGCCGAAACCCATAGAAAGGTCTTTCGCCTGCACCACCAAATCCCCGAGGCGCGGGCCTGGCGGAATCCGGATGACCAAATCGTCCTCCCGCGTCGAGACCTGCTTGGCCGCCATCTCCTCGTAGCGTGCCAGGCGGGCCTTCGACTTGGCGCGCCGGGCACCGGGCGAAGAACGCACCCATTCAAGTTCGTGCTCGAGCATCTTCCGCCGCGTCTCGTTCTGCTTGGCCTCCCGCGCTGCCGCCGCCTGTTTCTGGATCAGCCAACCCTCGTAGTTGCCCTTATACGGGTAGGTGCGGCCCTGATCCATCTCCAGAATCCACTCCGTCACATTGTTCAGGAAGTAGCGGTCGTGCGTCACGCAGATGAGCGTCCCCTTGAAACCCTTGAGAAAGTCCTCAATCCACGCCACCGACTCCGCGTCGAGATGGTTCGTCGGCTCGTCGAGCAAGAGCACATCAGGATTCGATAGCAACAGGCGGCACATCGCCACACGGCGCTTTTCACCCCCCGAAAGCGGCGCAACAGGGGCGTCCGCGGGCGGCAAACGCAGCGCCTCCATCGCCATCTCCACATGGTGGTCTAGGTTCCACAGGTCGTTCGCGTCGATAATCTCCTGAACCCGTTCCATCTCCGCCGCCGCCTTCGGGTCATCTAGGTTGCAGCAGAGATCGTCGTAACGATCCAGCAGCGCCCGTGCCTCCGCAACCCCCTCGTTGACGCACGCCCCAACCGTCTTTTCAGGGTCGAGTTTCGGCTCCTGCTCCAAGTACCCGATCTTCACCTTCGCACGCAGACACTCCCCCATAAACTCCGTGTCCACTCCCGCCAGAATCTTCAGCAAAGAGGACTTGCCTGCGCCATTGGCCCCGATAATTCCTATGTGCGCCCCGTGGAAAAAGGCGAGATTCACATCCTCCAGAATCACCTTCTTCTCGTGGTGCTTCGTCACCCCCATCAGATTGAACACATACTCGCCAGCCATAACCGTCTCCTCTAACCATTTTCTCTCGACGGCAACAACCCCAACGCCTTCCGGTGCGCCGTCGACACCGGCTTGAGTTTCCACGCCACCCGCTCCCCTCCGCCCTCCCCGCGATAGACATCCAAACGCAACTCGAAGTGCGAAAAACGGTGCCTCACCGCCCCCAGTCGACGCACCTCCGAGAGCGGGAAATAGGCATCGGCAAACCGTTTTCTCCAGTTCCTCCCCGCCGCGACCGCAGGCAACTCGTAGAGCCCCCCGAGCAGACCATTCCCCTCCCGGCGCACCAGCGCCACCCGCTCGCCGTCGCCCACGATTACCCCCACCTCGTGCCGCACCGGAAGAGCCGTGCGCGGCTTCGAAACGGGGTATTCCGCACACACCCCTTTCGCCCACGCAAGGCATTCGCCAGACAGAGGGCAAGCCTCGCACCGCGCCCCTCCGTGCGCCAGACAGACCGTCTCCCCAAGTTCCATCATTGCCTGGTTGAACGCCCCCGCGTCCCCTGAAGCAACCACACTCGGACGCAGCATCTCGGCCAGCCGCCGCCTCGCCGGAAGTTTCGAAAAGTCCGCCTTCAAAAGCCCCAGCCGGGCGCAGACACGCGCCACATTCCCGTCCACCACCGCCACGGATTCGCCGTGGCAGATGCTCGCAATCGCCGCCGCCGTGTACGCGCCAATCCCCGGCAGCCGTTCCAACTCCGCCGCCTTCGTTGGTAGTTTCCCGCCGAGGTCGCGGACAACCACCTGTGCCGCCCGGTGAAGGTTCCTCGCCCGGCTGTAGTAGCCCAACCCTTCCCACAGTTTGAGCACTTGCTCCAGGTCGGCGCGCGCCAGGCTCTCGACCGTCGGGAAGCAATCGGTGAAGCGCAGGAAGTAGTTCCACGCCGTCGCAATCTGGGTCTGCTGGAGCATAATTTCGCTCACCCAAACGCGGTAGGGCGTGGGATTCTCCCGCCACGGCATGGGGCGACGATGCGCCTCGAACCAAGGCAAGAGCGGGGTGAAGTCGGTGGGCAGTTCCATCAGCGGCAAAAAGAAAGCTCCGACCCCGGGAGGTGTCGGAGCTTCCGCGTCAATCAGGCCTTGGACTACTCCTCAAGCTGGTCGGCGATGGAGTCGTCGATGTCCATATTGTGGTAGACATTCTGGACATCTTCGTTGTCTTCGAGTGCGTTGATGAACTTCATCACCTGCTTGGCGACGGCGATGTCCGCAATGGGCGTCGGGGCGCTGGGGAGGAGTTTGACTTCGGCCTCTTCGGTGGCAATCCCGGCCTTCTCGAGTGCAGCGCAAACATCGGTGAAGGCGGAGGGGGCGCAGGTCACTTCGAACCCGTCGTCGTCCGCGGTCATATCGTCGGCACCGGCCTCAAGGACGATTTCCATCAGGCCGTCTTCGGTCAAGCCGTCCTTCTTGGCGATGAGAATCTGGCCTTTGCGTTCGAAGTTGCGGGAGACGGCGCCCTGGGTGGCGAAGTCGGAGTTGTTCTTCTTGAAAATGTTGCGGATTTCAGCCGCCGCGCGGTTCTTGTTGTCGGTAAGGACGGTCACAACGAGGCCGACGCCTCCGGCAGCGTAGCCCTCATAGGTGATCTCTTCGAGCACCTCGGCTTGGAGTTCGCCGGTGCCTTTCTTGATGGCGCGGTCGATGTTGTCCTTGGGCATGTTGATGGACTTGGCCTTGGCGATCAGGTTGCGCAGGGCCGCATTCTGGTCGGGGTTGCCGCCGGACTTGGCGACGATCATGATTTCCTTGGCCAAACGGCTGAACATCTTGCCGCGCTTTGCGTCGGCGGCGCCCTTGGCGTGTTTAATGGTAGCCCACTTACTGTGTCCGCTCATTGCTCGGTATCCTTCATCTTGCCGACCGAGCCTCTGCCCGACGGCATGTTTTGACCCAAAAGGTCCTCTTTGCTTTGTTCCTCGACAGGCTGAACCCAGCCGTTCTCGAATCCAAAATCCTCTATGGCGGCCTGAACCGCCTCGTACTCCTGCGGCGAAACCCGGCGGTTCCAGCCCGGCAGCGTCGCCGCCCGGTAGACGGGGATGTACTGCGACATCACGCTGAGATGAATCTGCGTGCCGACCGTGTTGGCCAGCCACGCCAGGTTCTCAATCACCTCGTCGCAGCGCCCAGGCAGGGCCAACAGGCGGCAGACAACGCCACGCTTGGCCACGCCCTCCGCCTCGTCCAGTTCCAGACCGCCTAGACGGTTCCAGAACCACACAATCGCCTCGCGGGCGCGCGCCACATAGTTTCCCGCATCCGACCCCTCCAGGGCCGAGCGGGCCGACGCATAGCGCAAATCCACCAGCGCGATGTCCGCCAAATCCGCATACTCCGAGAGCGTCGCGACGGACTCATAGCCGGATGTATTATACACAAACGGAAGCGAAAATCCAGCCTTTAGTGCCAACTCGCGCGCTTTTCTGATTGCCGGCAGCCACGGCGTAGGCGAAACCAGGTTCCAATTATGGCACCCCTCCTGAGCCAACTCCCCCATTACCTCTGCCAGACGCTCCACCCCCATCTCCTCGCCCGCCCCCCCCTGGCTCCACGGATGGTTCTGGCAGTAAAGACACCGCAAGGTGCAGCGCGAAAAGAAAATCGCCCCCGACCCGCCAACCCCCGTCAGCGGCGGCTCCTCCCCGAAATGCGCCCCGTACCGGTAAACCACCACCCGATCCCCCGCCCCGCAGTAGCCAACCTTTCCCCTCGCACGGTTCACACCACACCTCCGCGGACATAGGCAACAAGCGGTATCAAACCAATCCACCATCGCAACCGACTCCTGACTACCCCTCACACGACCCAAACAAACCATCCCCATCCAAAACCCGCCGCACCGGAGCAAAACTCCTCCGATGCTCCGGCGTCGGCCCCAACGCCCTCAACGCCGCCACATGCGCCGCCGTCCCATACCCCTTGTGCACCCCAAACCCATAGCCCGGCCAACGCCCCTCCAGCCCCGCCATATACCGATCGCGCGACACCTTCGCCACAATACTCGCCGCCGCAATGCTCAAACTCCGCCCATCCCCCCCCACCATCGCCTCATGCCCGACCGGCAAACCATTCACCGGCAAACCATCCACCAGCGCCCACCCCACACGGACACCCAAACCCGCCACCGCACGCCCCATCGCCACATGCGTCGCACGCAGAACATTCAGCCGATCAACCTCATCCGCAGACGCCACCCCAACCCCAAACCACACCCCCCGCGCATCCCCGGACGCCCACCCCACCAACACCCCAAACAACCGCTCCCGCTGACCCGCAGACAACCGCTTCGAGTCAAACACCCCCGCCAACTCCCCCCTAGCCAGCCCCTCCGCCAAATCTGGCCGCAACACCACCGCCCCCGCATAAACCGGCCCCGCCAAACACCCCCGCCCAGCCTCATCCACCCCTGCCAGCAACATTCCCGGAGCGCGAGACCAAAGCCTGCGCTCGAACACCAGCAAATCAGACGGACGGGAACCCATCACCACCACGAGAAACAATAAAACCGCCAACGCACCGAGCCCCAAAGCATCCGGCGCGCTGGCAGTCTACGGTTCGACCCGAATACGCGCGGACTAGGCGCGAACTTCTTTCAGGCGGGCCTGGCGACCATTGCGATCGCGCAGGAAGTAAAGTTTCGCCCGGCGCACCTTGGCGGAACGCTCCACCTCGATTTTCTGGATGAACGGCGAGTGAACCGGGAACACCTTTTCGATCCCGACGCCGAAAGCAATGCGGCGCACGGTAAAGGTCTCTGTGGAGCCGTGGCCGTCACGGGCGATGACCGTTCCGATGAAGGCCTGGACGCGTTCCTTGTTGCCCTCTTTGATGCGAACGAACACCTTGACGCCGTCGCCTATCTTGAACGAAGGGACATCCTTCTTGAGTTGTTCGTCTTTAATCTTGCTGATTGCCTTGGCGATCATCTCTACTCTCCTAACTCTGCGAAAAGATCCGGTCTGCGCTTGGCCGTTCGGTCAAGCATCTGATGTTTGCGCCAGGCTTCCATCTCGGCGTGGTTGCCACGCTGAAGGACTTCTGGCACGGCCAGACCGCGGTACACCGGGGGTCTTGTGTACTGCGGGTATTCCAGCAAGTTGTCCGAGAAGGACTCTTGCTCCGTTGCCCCCGATCCGCCCCCCAAGACTCCCGGCAGGAGGCGGACGGTCGCGTCGATTACCACGGCGGCGGGCAGGGCGCCGTTGGTCAGAACATAGTCTCCGATGGAGATTTCATCGGTGGCGAGCGTACGCGTGACACGCTCGTCGATTCCCTCGTAGTGGCCGCAGACGAAGAGCAGGTGCTTTTCGCCGGCGAGGCGCCTTGCCGTGTTCTGGCGGAAAGGCGCTCCGGATGGGGTCATGAAGATGACCCGGCATCCTGGGGTCTGGAAGTGCTCGATGGCCTCGAATAGCGGTTCCGGCTTCATAATCATGCCCGGACCGCCGCCGTAGGGTCTGTCGTCGAGGGTTCCTCGTCCGTCGCGGGCGAAGTCCCGCAGATCGACCAGGTTGAACTCGACCGCGTGGCGCTCGACTGCTCTCTTCATCATACTCAGTCCGAGGAAACCTCTGAGCATTTCGGGGAAGATGGTCAGCACATCGACGCGCAGCATCGGCACGCTCCCGAAAGGGGGCTAGGAGGCTTTCTTGGCCTTGACGACGAGGCTGGCGACGGTCTCGGAGAGTTGTGCGCCCTGGGAGACCCAGTAGTTGATGCGCTCGAGGTTGAGTTCGAACTTGCCGTCTTTGCTCTTGGGCAGGTAGTAGCCGAGGATCTCGATGAACTTCCCGTCGCGAGGGGAGCGAGAGTCCGCGGCAACGACGCGGAATGTGGGGTCATTCACGCCGCCGGTTCTGCGAAGTCTGATTTTAACCATGTCTCTGTTTCTTTCTGCTTCAGCCCGAATCCGGGCGTCTTCGTAAGAGGTCTACTATAGCAAACCGCTTGGCCGGACGCAAGCCCAAAAAGCGTTTTGCCCCAATGGTTGCTCCCGGAGTCCTTTTCCGGCGGGAGTGGGTGCGGCAGGTGTCAACCTTTTGGATGCTCTGGTTGGCACCTGCCGGTGGGTGGGGTTGCCACCTGTAGCACCCAAGGGTTGGCATCCCTAGATGGGAAAGGTTGGTTCATCCGGCGGGGGGCGTGGTTGCCGCTCTGGGCCGTTTGGGCAAGCCATAACGGCTGATGGGGCGGCTCGTTTCGAATCGAAGGCTGGCGGTATGCCCGGCGTGCATCGCGTCGAGACGGGAGTTCATCGCGGGTGGCGAGGCTCCTTGTTGATATGGGTGCCGCGCGCGGGAGATGTCAGGAATGTGGAAAAAATGAAGGAACCACTCCCTCGCAAGGAGGAACTGGTTCCGTTGAGCGAATCGAATAGGCTTCGCCGCGCAGGCAACCCACTTGCCGAGCCGGCGGGAAGATAGGGGGCGCCGCGCGGCTAGACGCGAATGGGACTACTTGGCTTTCTTGGCCTTGAGCGCGGGTTCGAGGCGTTTGATGGCTTCGTCGGTCGCCGCCAGCACCGTGCAGGTGGGCGGAAAGACCTTGGCCTGAACGAGGCGGCGGCAGCAGGTGTTGAGATAGCGCATGCGGCCCATCTTGGCATCGTCGATGTTCTCGGGGGTGTAGGTCTTGACCTCGGCGATGTAGTCGTCGGCGAGTTTTTTGGTGATGGCTTTGTTCTCAGGGGTGGTAAAGTAGGAGCGGATTTCAAGGATGTCTTCGAGGGTGAGGTTGTCCTTGCGCTCGGCCAAAAGACGCGCGGCAGTCTGGGCGCGGAGTTTCAAGACATCGTCCTTGTTGACCCACGGAGTTCCGTGCGTTGTGTTCTCTTCGCGGGCCGGAATCTCGCGTATCCAAATGTTGCGGAATTCGACATCATTCCCGTGGTCTTGAAGGAAGATCGGCCCCTTGGCCGGCAGTTTGGGATAGTCCAGCCGGCGGCACCAAGTGTGACCGCCCTCGTACTCCCAATGGTCCTGGACCAGCACACCGTTGTGGAGCACCGTCACCGACCCGCGGGTGAGCATCTTGCCGTCCGCGCCACGGCGAGGTTGGTGCCAAATAATGTCATAGGTTTGCCACTCCTTGGGCGGACGCATAGCATTGACAAGGGGCGGATTTTGCCCATAGACGGAGGCCGCCTGACCATCGGCATAGGTCGGCGAGTTGTACGAATCGAGAATCTGGATTTCATATCCGCCGACACCACCGAAAAATACGCCAGAGTTGTATCGAGCCTGACCCGTGACATGCTTAGGTAGGTTTTCTGGGGCGCGCCACTCGATATGGAATTGGCAATCGCCAAAGTTTTGACGCGTGCGGATTCCGCCGCCTCTGCTGGAAATGAGGATACCATCGCGGATGCGCCAATGGGCGGTTTCTCCACGGTCGTTGTCTTTCTGCCACGCATCGAGATTGGTACCATCAAAGAGGACTACCGCATCGGAAGGGGCTTTGCCGGGTTCCGCGTTGACAACGGGAGGGACGGGGCGATTGGCATCGTGTACAGACCAAGCATGCCGGTCATCGGGCAGTTCGCCGAAAAGGCCACCGAAGGCGGGCAGGGCGACGAGTGCAAGGTAGCAAGGATGGAATTTCATAAAAGGGTCTCTGTGGAACGGTTTACTTTCTAGATGAGGGTAGCAGAATGGGGAGTTTTTTGCAACTGTTATTGCCCGCGAGCGGTGGTGTATCGGTGGTAGGTTCGGGGGCAGCGGCGACTTAGCGGAAAAGGATGAGTGTTGGGAGGGCTGGCGAGACGGCTTCGACGGCGAGGGAGAGTTCGACGAGGCCGCACTTCCAGCCCTCGTATGCAGGGACTGCGGTCTGAATGGGGATAAACTTGAAGGTGCGATAGGCTTTGGTTGCGGCGGGGGATTGGGGGACTACGCGGAAGGTGGCCTGTCGGTAGTTTGGTGTGAGGTAGTGGTCTGGATCTGAGGATGTATCCCAGTTTTGGTTGCCCCATTCTTCATAGGTACGGGAGGCTTGGGTGATGCATTCTTCGGTACCGTCTTCGGTGATGCCATAGAGGGCCCACTCTAGGGGGACGCGGGCGAAATCGATGGCGTTGGAGCCATTTCGGCAGAGGGTATATTGGCGGAGAATGAAACGCTGTCCGGGGCGGTAGTCGTCGGGGAGGCGGTAGGTGACGAAGCACTGGTCTCCAGCGTTGGGCTGGGTGAACTTGGCGATCCAGCGGCGAGAGGCGTTGGTGGTTACGGAGTAGGCGATGCCGTCGAAGAGGCGTTCGGCGGGGTAGTCGGAATGGGTACCGAGGCTGTCGATGGTGGGGGCGGAGCACAGGCCTTGCGATTGGGTGTTGCGGAGGTCGGTGGCGAGATCGAAGATGGGGGCTCGGTTTCTAGCGACGGGGATGACGCTGAGGGTCAACTCGCAGAAGCCGCAGTTGACGACATCGGAGGAGCCTGTCCGATGGGGGACGAATTTGAAGGCGCGGTAGCCGCGGTAGGCTGGCGTTGGAATGTAGAACCCGTGGCGGTACAAGGAGTTCGTGATGCCGCCATTGAACCAGGCCGTATTGTTGTCGTAGGCCTTGGTAATGAGGGCTTCGGAGCCGTCGTCTTCGATTCCGTAGATTGACCAGATGGTCGGCACGCGGGAGTGGTCGGTATCGTTGTTCGAGTTGCGGGAGATGATGTAGTACTGGATGGCGAAGGCTTCGTTGGGACGGAAATCGTCGGGGACGCGGTAGGTCACGAAGCACTGGTCGCCCTCGTTGGGGACTTTGAACTTGGCGAGCCAGCGGCACTCCTTATTGGTATAGGTGGAGAAGTCATAGCCATCGAAGAGATTGCGCGCGGAATAGCCTTCGTAGGATCCCTTCTCTTCGATGACTGGCTCCTGACAGGTTCCGGCGGCGACAGCCTCGCGCACGGCGGCAGTCAGGTTGAAACTTTCGACCAAGGTGTCGGCCAAGAGCGGATGCGCCGCCGCCACGCAAAGGGCAAGCCCCAGCGTCGGCAAGAGATGTTGTTTCAGCGATTGAATGCCCATATTGTATCGATTCCTTACTGTTGTTCTAGGATAATCCATTTGCTCAAAAGGTGCAAGTCAAAACACGCCCGACGCGGCAGTTTTTTGACGCAACAGGTAGCCACCAAAGGGTCTCGATGGTACCCACCCTCCCCCTCCACAGGTGGCTATCAACTGGTGCGACAGGTTGCTACCCACGCCGCCTAGAAACTAGGCGGCGTGGGATTGCGCTGTTCGAAGAGCCAGCGAAGCGCCATAGGATTGGAATAGGTGCGCGACCAGACATCGTGCGGCGCACCCGGAATCGCGTGGAAGAGCGCCAGCCTGCCGCCCGCGCGCCGAATCGCTTCGACCATCGCCGCCGAATGGTCGACCGGGACGGCCGAGTCCCGCATCCCGTGAACCGCCCAGATCGGTGTGCGCGTCATACGCCCCGCCTGCGCCGGATCCCCGCTCCCGCATACCGGCAAGGCCGCCGCGAAAAAGCCCGGCTTCCGGCTCAGCAGATCCCAACTCCCATACCCGCCCATCGACAACCCCGTCAAGTAAATCCGCGAGGGATCGACCGGGCACTCCCGGCACACCTTCTCCAGCGCCGCAACCACCCCGCGCATCGGATCCGACGGCTCCTTCGGCATCGGATGAATCCGCCTGTCCCACGCCACCTCTACCCACTTACGCCCCGGCGGACACTGCGGAGCCAGCAGAAACATCGGTTCGCCGAACACCTTGCCCCACTTGAGAATGTCGCGCACCCCAAACTTCAACTGCGCCGTATTGTTCGTTCCCCGCTCCCCCGAGCCGTGCAGAAACAACACCAGCGGATAACGCCGACCCGCCTCAATTGGCTCCGGCGAATAGAGCCGATACGCAACCACCCCCTTCGGCGTCGCGACCGAGCCCGCCTCCGCCTCAAGCGCCACCGAAAGCGCCCCAACCGAAGGCTGCTGCGCCATCAGCGGAAACCCGGCAAACAGAACAACAGATAGCAACCCAATCGACCGATTCATACCATCCTCCGACCCACCAAGGTAGCAACCCCCGAGCCCCCTTGGTTGCCACCAATCCCATCACCCCGCGCCTTTGCGTCAGACGACGGGGCGAACTACGCTCGACTCCAATCCTATTCCGGCCTATTGCCCCTAGCGATCCGACTTGCGCTGATCGAAAAGCCAGCGAAGCACCACATCATTGGCATAAGTCCTCGTCCAGACATCGTGCCCCGCCCCCGGATACTCGTGGTAGCGAACCCGCCCCCCCGCGCGGCGCAAAGCCTCCACCATCGTGCGCGACCGGCAGACCGGAACAGCCCCGTCCGCCGAACCGTGGAACGCCCAAATCGGCAACCCCTTCAAACGCTCCGCACACGCCACATCCCCCCCGCCGCAAATCGGAATTGCCGCCGCAAAAAGCCCCGGCTCGCGGGCAATCGCATCCCAAGTCCCATACCCACCCATCGAGATACCCGTAATATAAATCCGCCCCTTGTCGACAGGCCACTGCGCCACCTTCTCCCGCACCAGATCCAACGCCAAGGCAAGTTCCTCCGAAGGCGATTCGGGAATAGCGTGCGCCTTCGATCCCCACGGAACAGTGACCCATTGCCGCCCCTCAGGACACTGCGGAATCAAGTAGAAACAGGGCTCCGAGTAGGTCTTGGAAAAGGACACAAGCGACTTGCCCCCGTGCACCAGTTGGCGGCGATTGTCACCCCCCCTCTCGCCCGCACCGTGGAGAAAAAGAACCAATGGATAACGGCGAGAAACATCCACCCCATCAGGCTGAATCTCCCTATAAAACAGCCGCTTCCCTCCCTTCTCAAAAACGGCCGCGCGGGAACCAAAAGGCTCCCCCGAAGGCTGCCCGCCGAAAACACTGGCGGCCAGCAGAAGGATTGGTAGAATGACTTTTCTGGTTCCATTCATTGCTTGGATTCCTCCAAATTCCTGAGTTCCCTGAAGAGCCGGCGGACGGTACGAAAGGCCTCCTTAGGTCTGCGGTATTCGTCGAGCAACCCGGCATTGTTGAAGCCGCGGAACTTGCCGCGAACATTGCCCATATTGACATAAGAACGGGTGTCGAACATCTGCCAGATGCAGACCCCGGCAAACCTTCCAGTCCCCATAGAGGCGCGGATGCTTTCGGCAAGGTAGCGGCTT
>JAXFQS010000034.1:0-7583 GCA_034178815.1 Kiritimatiellia bacterium
CGGCACAAGTATCCACGCCCAACCGTCAGAAATAATTTTCATAAAGAACCTTGTTAAAATCCTAAAGTCGACATTATAGGTGACTGCCTCGTGAAAATCAAGCAGAAACCCTACGGCGCGTCGTTCCTCCAGCAGTTGGGGGACCGGCGGATAGGGGAATGAGATAGCAACCAGCCGGGGGCGGAGGTGGGTATCGATCCCCCTCCAAGGTGGGTTCCAGCGGCTCCCCAAGATAGGTAGGTCGAGGAGGACTGGGTTGGTATCTTATGGTCTGCCTTCTGGCACCCGGCGCAATCGGACGCTAGGGCTTCGCCGGCGAGGGCGGGGGCAAAGGGTTGACCGCTTGCCTGGCATAGGGGTGAAATGCGGATTCGGCACAATATATTGTGGTCTAGTTCAGGTTTTGGCGCATTTTGTGGTGGAGGTCAGCGGTTTGAACTTGTTTCCGGACAGAAGAATGGCTATAATGCCCACCTATCCCGAGATGCCCATGCTGGAGTTTGTCACCTTAGTTAGAGACTGGATTTGGAGTGCGCCGCTGATGGCCCTCTTGCTGGGGACAGGCGTATGGTTCTCCATCATCCTCGGCTGGGTTCAGTTTCGCCACCTGCCCAAGGCCTTGCGTCTGCTGACTATCACCGAGCGCGGACACCACCACGGGGAAATATCCAACTTCCAAAGCCTGATGGGAGCGCTATCCTCGACCGTCGGCGTCGGAAACATCGCGGGGGTGGCAACGGCTGTGGCGGCAGGCGGCCCCGGGGCGATTTTCTGGATTTGGTGTACGGGTGTGGTGGGGGCGGCGACCAAATACGCTGAGGCTCTCCTGGCGGTACACTACCGCGTCCGCACCGACAAGGGAACATTCTGCGGCGGGCCTATGTATTACATCGAGTCGGGGTTGGGGCAGAAGTGGCTCGCCGTGCTTTTCGCCGCCTTCACCGTGCTGGCCAGTTTCGGCATCGGAAACACCGTGCAGGGCAACGCCATCAACGCCGCCTTGACCGGATTGTGGCCGGGGCTCTCCCCCAAAGTCGTGGCGGCGGCCCTGACGCTTTTAGTCGGCATCGTCGTCTTCGGCGGGCTTGGACGCCTGGCTAAAGTCGTCTCCGTTCTAGTGCCGGTGATGATTGGACTCTATGTCGTGGCGGTGGGCATTATTCTCCTCTGCAAAGCCAGCACGCTGCCCTCCGCCTTTGCCGAGATTTTCCGTTGCGCATTCACACCTACCGCCGCCACCGGAGGCTTCGCCGGCTCGATGGTCAAGGCTACCGTGAGCGTCGGTCTCTCCCGCGGACTCTTCTCGAACGAAGCCGGCATGGGCTCATCCCCCATCATTGCCGCCGCCGCCAAAACCAAAGACCCCGCCGCCCAGGCGTTGGTCTCTATGCTTCAGACTATTATCGATACGCTAGTCGTCTGCACGCTGACCGGTTTGGCCCTGACCGTCACGGGAACCTGGACCAGCGGAGCAACCGGTCCTGCGCTGACAATGCAGGCTTTCGAATGCGTTCTTGGCCCCGCCGGAGGCTGGATTGTCTCCTTGAGCCTCGTCCTTTTCGCCTATTCCACCCTCATCGGTTGGGCCTACTACGGCGAGCGCGCCTTGACCTACCTTGCGGGCGAACGGTCCGTTCCAGTCTACCGCGCGATATTCGTCGCAACCGTCTCGGCGGGCGTACTGATGAGGCTCGAAGTTGTCTGGCAACTCTCCGATGTCCTGAATGGCCTGATGGCCGCCCCCAACCTGCTTGCCCTGCTCTGCCTAACCCCCGTTGTTCTCGGACAGACCCGCACTTTCCTGCGCACCAAACACCAGAAAACAAGGAACAGTTAAATGAAAATCAAAGTCGGCCGAAAAGAGTTCGAAGCCTCGACTATCAAGACCCCCAATGTGTCGATTCTGGTTATCGTAGGCAAAAAAGGATTGCTTGGTTGCGGGTATGTCAACCATATCGCCGGGGATAAGTTCGGCGATGCCGTCGCCATCGTTCGCGGGGTCAATTCCTACGACGATATGCTTGAAGCCACCGTCGCCGAAGTCAATGGTGCCGCCGCCGACCTGGGCGTCCATGTCGGTATGAGCGGCAAAGACGCATTGGCCCAATTCTAGATCCACCCGCTCCCCCCCTTTATTATGACAGACGACTACATTCGCCCGAGCGCGGACATCAATGTTCGCGACTTCATCGCCGCCAACTACACACCTTACGATGGCGATGCTTCCTTCCTTGCCCCCCCGACCGAACGCACGAATCGCCTGATGGAGAAGGTACGAGTCCTGCTTGCGGAAGAGCGGGAACGGGGCGTGCACGATATCGACACCAAGACCATATCCACGATTACCGCCCATGCGCCGGGATATATCGACCGCGACCTAGAGCAAATCGTCGGACTCCAGACCGATGCCCCACTCAAGCGGGCCATCATGCCCTTCGGCGGCATTCGTATGGTGCGCACCTCCCTTGAGGCTTATGGACGCACCCTCGACCCCGAGGTCGAAAGGATTTTTCGCTACAGAAAGACCCACAACGACGGCGTCTTTGATGTCTATTCGGATGAGATGAAGTTGGCCCGGCACAGCGGTATTATCACCGGTTTGCCCGATGCCTACGGACGAGGGCGCATCATCGGCGATTATCGGCGCATCCCGCTCTATGGCCTGGATTTCCTCATCAAGAAGAAACAAGAGGCTCTGCTTCGCTTCGTTTTCGATGCGATGGACTCGGAAGCCATTCGCATTCGGGAAGAGATAGCCGAGCAGATCCGGGCGCTTAAAGAGGTCGGGCAGATGGCAGCCAAGTATGGCTTCGACATCAGCCGCCCCGCGCAAGACACGCGCGAGGCCTTTCAGTGGCTCTATTTTGGCTATCTGGCGGCCGTCAAGGAGCAAAACGGCGCGGCTATGAGTCTCGGTCGAACCTCCACATTCCTTGACATCTACGCCGAACACGACTTGGCTAGTGGGCGATTCACGGAAAGCCAGATTCAGGAGATTGTCGACCACTTCGTCATGAAACTGCGATTGGTTCGGTTTCTGCGCACGCCTGCCTACGACGAGCTCTTCTCGGGGGACCCCACTTGGGTCACCGAGTCTATTGGCGGTGTGGGCGTCAATGGGCGGCATCGCGTCACGAAGATGAGTTTCCGCTTTCTCCATACGCTCGACAATCTCGGCCCGGCGCCCGAGCCCAACCTGACCGTTTTGTGGAGCAGGCGCCTGCCCGAGGCGTTCAAGCGCTACTGCGCGGACATATCCATCCGCACCTCTTCAATCCAGTACGAGAACGACGATTTGATGCGACAGTACCACGGTGACGACTATGGTATCGCGTGCTGTGTCTCTGCCATGCGAATCGGCAAGCAAATGCAGTTCTTCGGGGCTCGGGCCAACCTTGCCAAGGCGTTGCTCTATGCCATCAATGGCGGTATTGACGAGAAGACCGGGCAGCAGGTCGGGCCCGAGATGGCGCCCATTACGGACGATGTGCTGGACTACGAAACTGTCCGTCGGAAGTTCGATCAGGTGTGTCGCTGGCTCTCCAGACTCTATATCAACACGCTCAATGTCATCCACTTCATGCACGACAAGTACTGCTACGAGCGCGAGGAGATGGCGTTGCACGACGAGGACATCATCCGAACCATGGCCTGTGGCGTTTCCGGGCTTTCGGTCGTGGCGGACAGCCTCTCTGCTATCAAGTACGCCAAAGTACATGTCCGCCGGGATGAGCGTGGCCTTGCGACGGCCTTTGATATAGAGGGAGATTTCCCCAAGTTCGGCAACAACGATCCGCGTGTCGATGATATCGCCGTGGAGGTGGTCAAGTCGTTCATGAGCCGCCTGCGCAAGCACCGAACTTACCGGAATGCTCGCCCGACGCTCTCGCTATTGACCATTACTTCGAATGTCGTCTATGGCAAGAAGACCGGGGCAACGCCTGACGGGCGCAAGGCTGGCGAGCCGTTTGCCCCGGGGGCCAATCCGATGCACGGGCGGGATACGAACGGGTGCGTCGCCTCGCTCAAGTCGGTCGCCAAACTGCCCTATGAATATGCGGAGGACGGCATCAGCTACACATTCTCCATTGTCCCGGGGGCGTTGGGGCGGACGGATGCGGATCGGCGGAGCAACCTGGTTGGCCTGCTGGATGGCTTTTTCGGCGATATGGGACACCATATCAATGTCAATGTGCTTGAGCGCGAGATGCTTCTCGACGCGATGGAACACCCGGAACGCTACCCGCAATTGACTATTCGGGTTTCGGGATATGCCGTCAACTTCGTCAAGTTGACTCGCGAGCAGCAGCTTGATGTCATCAGTCGAACCTTCCACACGCGGTTCTGATTTGACGGGCTTCATCCATTCACGCGAGTCGTTTGGGACGCTGGACGGGCCGGGCATCCGCTATGTGGTCTTTCTGCAGGGATGCCCGCTTCGGTGCCGCTACTGCCACAACCCGGATACTTGGGTCTCCGGGGGCGAATCCATTGAGCCGGGGGAATTATTCCGGGAAGTCTGTCAGTACCGGGAGTACTTGACCGGTGGGGTGACTTTCTCGGGCGGTGAACCCCTGCTGCAAGCCGAGTTTGTCGCCGAATGCTGCCACCTGTTCCGCCGGTCGGGGATGCACACGGCGCTTGATACATCGGGTGCGATGCCGTTGACGCCTCAGGTTCAAGAGGCCGTGTATCAGACCAATCTGGTCATCCTAGACCTGAAGTCAGCCGACACCAATCAGTGCCAATCTCTGACAGGGCAGGGGAACGAGAGGGCGTTTGAGTTGCTGGACTTCTGCGAGCAGGCGCGCAAGCCCGTCTGGATTCGGCAGGTGCAGGTTCCTGGGTGGACGCTTGAGGAGGCGCAATTGCGCCGGCTGGGGCGCAGGATTGAGCCTTACCATTGCATCGAGCGGGTAGAGCTGCTACCCTACCACAAGATGGCAAAAGCCAAGTACGAGGCCCTCGGGATTACTCCCCCGCTGGCGGCGACGCCACCGCCGACTCCCCAGCAGATGTCCAAAGCCGAGAAGTGGCTAGCCTGGCGTCCCAAGGAGCCTTCGCCGTGATTCAACGACTTTGTTTTTTGCTGTTTTTTCTCCTCCTTTCGGGCTGTTCCCGCGAGGAGCCCATTGATGACCGTCTTTCCTCCGCAATAGAAAGGGCTTCGCAACATGAGTAGACTGACAATCGGCATTTTAGGCTCTGGCTCGGGCACCAACATGCAGTCCATCGTCGACGCCATTGACGCGGGCACGCTGGATGCAACCATAGCGGTGACGCTTTCCGATGTGCCTGACGCTAAAATCCTCGACCGGGCGAAGTCCCGCGGCATTCCCGCACACTTCCTCGACTGCGCTCCCTGGAAGACCAAACTCGACGATGCGGCGCAGGATCGTTGTATCGACCTATTGCGATCCTACGGCGTAGATACCATAGTCTTGGCCGGATTCATGCGTATCGTCAAGCCCAAATTGTTGCAAGCATTCGGGGGCAGAGTTATCAACATCCATCCCGCAATCCTACCTTCCTTTCCCGGCATCGCCGGGTGGAAACAGGCCCTCGAATACGGAGCCAAGGTCGCCGGATGCACCGTCCACTTCGTTGACAGCGGCACCGACACCGGCCCCATCATCGTCCAGAAAACCGTTCCCGTCCTAGAAGACGACACCCCCGAAACCCTCCACGCGCGCATCCAAGTCCAAGAGCACATCGCCTATCCCGAAGCCCTTCGCCTCCTCGCCGCTGAACGCCTCCAAATCGAAGGCCGCCGCGTACGCATTCTCCCCTGATTAGGCCCATCGCTCTTTTTTCCAAGCCCAATCCATTATCCGCTTGAAAAGCCAGCCCGATTGCCCTATCATACCCTGCAGATGAAGGCTTTGCTGGTATTTGTCGATGGATTGGGTTTGCGCCCCCCCGCCGAGGACAACCCCGTCAATCCCCGCGTTTGCCCGACACTTTGCCGTTTGATCGACGAGCAGAGTGTCGCCATCGACCCGCGTATGGATGTCCCCGGACTTCCCCAGAGCGCCACCGGCCAAGTCGCCCTCTATACCGGCGTCAACTCGGCCCTGCGCATGGGACGCCACAAAGAAGGATTTCCCGGCCCGACACTCAACGCCATCATTGAAGAAAGCAACCTCTTCAAGACACTCGATGCCAGGGGCCTACGCTGTTGCTTCGCAGATGGCTACTATGCCGATACGATTGACGACCTCCGGTGCAGGCGATTCAAATCCGTCACCACAGTGATGGCATTGACCACCCCCAAAGTCATCCGCCTCGCCCCCGAATTGCTCTCAAACCAGGCCGTTCTCCACGACCTCACCCGAGAATCCATACGCACCAAAGGCTTCCCCGGACCCTTTATCACCCCCGAAAAGGCTGCCGAACACCTGCTCCTGATGAGCCTATCGAACGACTTTACCCTTTTTGAATATTTCCTCAGCGACTTGGCGGGCCATTCCCAGTCTTATGAGCAGGCGTCGAAGGTGCTCGGGGAAATCGATGCCTTCCTCTCCGCCCTATTGCCCCCTCTGCTCGAAAAGCAGATGCTGTTCATATTGACAAGCGACCACGGCAACATTGAAGACCTTTCCACGCGTGGCCATACAGCCAACGACATCCCCTTTATTGCCATAGGCCCCGGTTCGGAGACGCTATTGGCAAATGTCAGACGAATAACCGACATTACGCCGCAGTTGTTGCGCGTGATGTCCCGGAACCAAAAGTAGAGGAATCCCAGAAACAATGAATAAAGATCTCACGCTTCTTGTCCTTGCCGCAGGCATGGGCAGCCGCTTCGGCGGCCTCAAGCAGGTCGAACCTTTCGGCCCGAACGGCGAGACGCTGATGGACTATTCGGTCTACGACGCGCTCCAGGCTGGGTTCAAACGGATTGTCTTCGTCATCCGCAAGGATTTCGAAGAGATTTTCCGCGAGAAGGTCGCCGCCAAGTACGCAGGCCACTTCGACATTCAATTCGCCTTTCAGAGCGCGGATGACCTGCCCGAGGGCTTCACTTGTCCGCAGGAGCGAACCAAGCCGTGGGGCACGGCCCACGCCATTCGCGCGGCGCGAAGCCTTATTTCTGGCCCCTTTGCCGCCATCAATGCGGATGACTTCTACGGGGCGGACGCTTTCAAGCGTTTGGCGGACTTTCTCAAGCAGGGCGCGCAGTTTACCTTCGCCATGGTGGGCTATCGTTTGGATCAGACTTTGTCCGAAAATGGTTCTGTCGCAAGGGGCGTGACCAGTGTTGCGGAGGACGGTACGCTGCTTTCCATTCGGGAGATGACGAAGATAGCCAAGACTCCGGATGGCATCGCCAATCTGGAGAATCCCAATGCGCCAGAGCCCCTTAAAGGCGATGAACGCGTCTCGATGAATCTGTGGGGCTTCTCTCCCGTGCTCTTCAAGGAGATGGAGAGGCGCTTTCCCCAATGGCTTGAGGCCAATGCAACCAATCCCAAGGCCGAATGGTACATTCCCTTCTTGGTCGATGAATTGGTCAAAGCCTGCGAGGTCAATGTCAAGGTCATACCGACCGACTCGCGTTGGTTCGGCGTCACCTACAAGGA
>JAXFQS010000061.1:0-5506 GCA_034178815.1 Kiritimatiellia bacterium
CCTGTCGGTGCTCGGACTTGAGCCCGGGAAAGAGTACTTCCTCCTGGCCTATGTCGACATCGACGCCGACGGCAAGCGGAGTGCTGGCGAGCCCTGGGGCTATGTCCGCCGCCTAGGCCAAAAGGATTGGCAGTACGACCCGGTTCCGGTGACCGCATCCTTTGCGAAAGGTGATTCGGTCGAACTCTGGATTCAGGATGTCGATACGGACAACGATGGCCTATCGGACACCTACGAGTTGAAGCAGAAAGGCAACCTCTCGACGCTGGGATACACCGCCGCCACTACCCGCTCGCAGGTCATCAGCGCGGTAATGGCCTACTCGGTTGGCGGGCTCTCCGTCCTCTCCCGGTCGGATTTGGCTCTGCCGGCGGTTCAGTTGGCGGTGACGGGGGCGGTCTCCGACAGTGGCCTCGCTTCGGGTGAGCCAATCGTCTCGCCCGCTGTCGTGGTCGAAGGTTTCAGCACGGCTGAGGACGGCACCCCGACAATCAGTTGGCGGTTCGGCAATGCTTCGCGCTTGGATGTCGCGGCGGGCGCTTCGGGCCAGGCGGCTTCGGTGACTCCGGTCGACACGGCGCTGGTCTATGTGCTGGAACGGCGACTGTCGTTGACGGAGGGCGATTGGAAGGAAGTCTCTCGGGCGACTTCGGCAACCGGTCTGAACGCGACGCCTGTTCCGACGGATGAGCCGACGGCGTTCTTCCGGATCCGTGTGATTGAGTATGTCAAGTAGCATGATGCCGAGGAACTGAGCGAAGGGGCGCGGCGCCTGTGGTGGCGTGGCGCCCTTTTCGCAAGGGGCTTGGCGAAGCGAGGAGTGTGAAGTGATGAAGGGTTTGTTTACGTTGGGGCTCGGGTTGGCTCTGGTGGCATCGGTGTCGCTGGGCGCGCCGGGGAAGCCGGTTTTGCTCGACGGGGTGGCGGCGTATGTCAACGGGGATGTGATTACCATCTCGGAGGTGATGAACGAGGTGCACCGTTCGCTTTGGCAGGCGAAGTTGTCGGAGTCTGAGAAGGAAGCGCGGCTGCCGGAACTTTACCGGGCGACGCTGGAGGCGTTGATTGACCGTCGGCTGATTCTGGCGGCTGCGCGGGAGAGCAAGGTGCGGCTCCAGCCGTGGGCGGTGGAGGCGCGAATCCGCTCGATCATTGACGACCACTTCGAGGGGGACAAGACGAAGTTGGCGCAGATGCTCTCGTCGCGGCAGATGACTTACGAGGAGTGGGCGAAGTCGATCGAGGACGATATGGTGCTCTCGATGATGCGGCACATGCAGGTCGACCGGAAGGTTCGTCTGACGCCCGGGGCTGTGCGCGCGCACTACGAGAAGAATAGGGAGAAGTTTGTCGAAAAAGGGGGCGTTCAGGTGCGGATGATTACGCTCAAGGGGGCGTCGCCCGAGGCGGCGAAGGGGTCGATGGAGGCGGTGCTCGCGGAGTTGCGCAAGGGCGAGAAGTTCGCCGATGTGGCCAAGCGGGTTTCAAAGGATGATAAGGCCGAAAAGGGGGGCGACTGCGGCACGGTGGTTCCGGAGGATGTCTTCGCCAAGCCTCTGGTCGAAGCGCTCGCGAAGGTCAAGCCGGGGGAGGTGACGGAGCCTGTCTATCTGGAGAATTACGCCTTTGTGTTGCTCAAGGAGGGGGAGACGAAGACGAAGCAGTTGTCGCTGGAGGAGGCTTGGCGTCTGGCGGAGATGCAGTACCGTTTTCTGGAGCAGGATCGGCTCTACAAGGTCTGGACGGAGCGTTTGCGCAAGTACGCCTACATCAAGAAGATGGTCGTGCCGGGCGTCAAGATGACCGAGGAGTAGCGCTCCGCCGATGAACCGTACATCGCCCTCGGAGGTCAAGGCCTGGTGCATTGGCCGGGGCTTCCACCCGAACAAGGTCTTGGGGCAGAACTTTCTGATTGATCGCAACATTCTCGGGTCGATTGCCGATGCCGCGGGCGATGTCTCGGGGCGGCGCGTGCTGGAGGTCGGGCCCGGGCTCGGGGTGATGACTGAGGAACTGCTCAAGCGTGGCGCGGCCGTCACGGCAATTGAAAAAGACCCAGTCTTGGCGCGTGCGCTGGGGGAGGATCTCGGGGCGGCTTATCCTGCGTTGAGCCTGCACTGTGCCGACGCACTGGAGGTCGACTGGGACGCTCTGCTGGCGGAAGGATTCGCCGCGTTTGTCTCGAACCTGCCCTACTCGGTCGGGACGCGCATTCTGCTCGATCTCGCCCTTCGGCGGCGCGCGCCGGAACGGCTTGTGGTGATGGTTCAGACTGAAGTTGCCGAGCGTTTGGCGGCTCCTGCCGGAAGCCCTGCCCGCGGCCAAGCGGGGGTCTGGTGTCAGCTCCACTACGATGTCTCGATTCTGCGGAAGGTCAAACCGGTCTGCTTTTGGCCGCGCCCCGAGGTCGACTCCAGCGTCGTGCTTTTGAATCGTCACCGACGGTGCATCCTGTCAGCCGTCGAGGAGGAAACCTTCTTGTCACTGACCCGCAAGGTTTTTATGCACCGGCGCAAGCAGATTGGTACGCTTCTGCGCAAAGATGCCAATTTTGCGGGCAATTCTATGGACGCTTTGCGCCGTGCTGGCATCTCTCCCGAGACGCGCGGCGAGGCGCTGACGCTTCCCCAGTGGGAATGCCTCGCCCAAGCCCTCTCCAACCCGGCTTGAGGCTCCTTTTGCACCAATCTCCTGCACTTTTCGGGCGGGGCATCGTGTCAATCTCTCCAGCGGCTTGATGCTCCTTTCGCGCCACTATCCTGCACGGCGGAATATCAGCCCTCACGCGTCACCTGTTTGTTTCAGCCGCGATGGTTGTTGTGGTCTGAGGGGGCGACTGCTTGCGCGTGGTCGGCCGGATTGGCGGTGCGCTTGTCTCCTCGGACAATGGCGGGCAGTGGGCCGCATCAAGCGTCTCCAGCAGGCGGCTGATGCGCTAGGCGAGAGGGTGGCGCGGGGCAAGCCGTTACCCCTAAACGCGTGAGGCGATGGGGCTCCGAGAGGTCAAGGGGTTATCCGTTTCCTAAATGGCGGAGTCGGAGCGGTCGGCTTTATCAGCGAGTATTTCGCCACGGCCAATAAGCGCCTGCGGTGGGCTCGGTGTCGATGCCGTTTGGTGTACGCGCGCAAACTATAAAGGCACCAACGAATTCCTCGATGATGCCTTGACTGCGTTGCGGGAGTTGCCTGAAGCAATGTTCATCGGCGGGGTAGCAGCCTTAGATTCAGCCGCCTTCGAGCGGGCGCAGGCAAGGGCTTCGTCCGCCGTCCCGCGTCGTCTACTCCCAGACCAAGTCCAGTCGGCTCTTCCCCATACATCAATCCGCTGAGGTCGTCATTTCGGGGATAACATTGTCCCCGCCGTCCTCGGTGGATTCGTGCGCGATGGCTTTGTCATCGTTTCCGAAAAACACACCTGCCTCCTTGTCTCAAGGCGACGCGGGAAACTAGCCAAATGCTGGGCGGGATGGCAACCGCGAGGGGCTGGGAAGGGGGGAGGCCGACGGCATCTGAGGGGGGGAATGGAGCGAGCGATGGGAATCGAACCCACGTAAGAAGCTTGGGAAGCTCCTATTCTGCCATTGAATTACGCTCGCGCAGAACCCCAGTCGGGAATGGAGACAAGGTATCACAACGCGGGCGGTTTGGCAAGCCAAAAGCGTCGGGGCGCGCGCGGAAAAGTTCACAGACACCTCCGGAGGCGGCATCTTGGCTCCAAAGGGGGGCACGCGTGGGCAGAAGAGGGGGCCGCTCGTGGCAACCTTTCGAGGCGGATGGTGCGCAGGGGTTTGGTATTGCGCGACGCCCCAGCGTATGGTAGACTGGCGATATGATTCTGGACACATTCGACCACGCCGGGCGCTACTTCGCGCTCCACCCGCTCCTGCGGCAAGCCTTTGAATTCCTCGCCTCGCCCGACTTGGCATCGCGCCCCTGCGGGCGCTACGAACTGGCCGGTTCGCGGCTCTATGTCAACCTCGAAGAGTACGCGACCAAGCCCCCCGAGCAGGCCCTCCTCGAAGCCCATCGCCGCTACCTCGACATTCAGACCCTGGTCTTCGGCGAGGAGCAAATCGGCTGGGCACCGCTTGCCGGACTGCCCGAACGCATCCCCTACGACGAGGCACGCGACATCGCCTTCTACGGCGGCGACTTCGCCCCACTCCCGCTCACCCCCGGACGCTGGATGCTGCTCTTCCCGCAGGACGCCCACGCCCCCCAAATCGCCCTCGGCACGCCCAGCCGCGTCCGCAAAGCCGTCGCGAAAATCCTCCTCTGAGCTACCAGTATGGCCCTCTCGCACATTGCCACCCTGCGCCTCGCCACGCTCCTCACCCTCCTTGCCGCGCCAACCCTTCTCGCACGCAACCTCCAGCACCGCCCCGAGACCTGGTTCCACTTCATCGGCGGCAATGTCTCGTCCAACGGCATCACCGCCGACCTCGAAGCAATCGCCTCGGCAGGTTATTCCGGCGTGCAGTTTTTCCACGGTTCCGGCGACCTCTGGCCAGGCACCCAACACCCCGTGGTCTGCCTAGGCCCCGAGTGGCTGGATATGGTTCGCCACCTGCGCAACGAGTGCACCCGGCTGGGCCTGAGGTTCGTTGTCCAGAACTGCCCTGGTTGGTCTCTTGCGGGCGGGCCGTGGATACCTCACGGCAAGGCGATGCGCAACCTGGTGGCCAACGACCCGTCCGGGCTGGACTACCGCGACATTCTGACCGTTGCCTTCCCGGAGCCGCTCGGAGACGAGGCGCCGGAGACCATCCTTCCGCCCCCCGACTACCGCCACACCTTCCCCGAGCCCGTCTGCATCCGCACCCTCGAACTGCCCAACGCCAACCAGTGTTCCCACCCGCATTGCTACACGCCGCAGACCGACGCCGAACTCTATGTCGACGGGCGGCTTGTGCGCACCATCGCCATCCCCTCCTGCAACTGGCAGGGCGAGAAACCCTTCGTCGTCGCCCTACCCGAGACCACCGGAACCGTCTGGCAAGTCCGCTTCAAGGCGCGCCACGGCGACCTCAACCCCAACCTGCGCGTCGCCATCCGCCAAGCCGCCCGCCAGCAGAACTGGTGCGGCGAGGGCGGGTTCGATCTCATCAACGCCCCGGAGCAAATCCTGCCCGCGCAAGACCCCCGTTCGTGGGTATCCCAAGTCCTCGTCTGTACTAACGGAACGACCCCGCCCCTAGGTTGGAAAGTCCTCCGCATCGGCCACATCAACGTCGGCCACATCAACGCACCCGCTCCCAAGGAGGCTACCGGCTGGGAGTGCGACAAGCTGGCCCCCGTCGGAGCCGAAACCCACTTCGCCGGCTATGTCGGACACCTCATCCAGAACGGCATCCGCCCGGACGGTATGCTGATCGACAGTTGGGAATGCCGCCGCCAGAGTTGGACCGACAACCTCGACCTCTTCCAACTCTTCCGCGCCCGCCGCGGATACGACCTCGCCCCCTGGATGCCCGCCCTCTTCGGCTATGTCGTCAAGACACCTCAG
>JAXFQS010000064.1:0-8099 GCA_034178815.1 Kiritimatiellia bacterium
ACGAGCGAGGTGGTGGAGCGCAGGAAGCCCTCCTTGTCCGCATCGAGGATCGCGACGAGTAGGGTGCGCGCGCCGGTTGCCTTGGCGGCGAGGGCTGCTTCGACGGCGGCCGCGGTGCCGCCCAGGACGAGGACATCGACCTCTTGCAGAAGGGGGATGACCGGTGCGCTCCAAAGGGTTGCCGAGGTAAGCAGGACGAGGAGTGAGAGGTGGGTTCGCACGGGTGGGCTCCTTTGGTTGGAATGGCAAACGGGGGAAGGCAAGAATGGCCTTCCCCCGTTGGTAGGATAGGGAATGGGGACTAGTTGACGGCGGCGTCGATTTTGGCGACGAGTTCAGGGATGGAGATGCGGCTCTGCTGCATCGTGTCGCGGTCACGGAGGGTGACGGTGCCGTCTTCGAGCGTCTGGAAGTCGACCGTGATGCAGTAGGGCGTGCCAATCTCATCCTGCCGGCGGTAGCGGCGTCCGATGGCGCCGGACTCGTCCCAATAGGTGTTCCAGCGGGATTGGAGGGTTTTGAAGATTTCCCTGGCTTTGGCGTAGAGTTCGGGCTTGTTCTTCACCAGCGGGAAGACTGCCGCCTTGACGGGGGCGATGATGGGCGAGAGGTGCAGGACGGTGCGGACATCTTCCTTGCCGCTGTCGTTGGGAATCTGCTCCTCGCTGTAGGCATTGCAGAGGAGCGCCAGAGCCATGCGGTCGACGCCGGCGGAGGGTTCGATGACATGGGGAATGTAGTAGCCTTCGAGGAGCCGGTCAAGGAAGCGGTTGGCGGCCTGCTCGCTCTTCCCGCGCGCCGTCCAGTCGGCAAGCGTCTTGGCGCGGAATGCGGCTTTCTGCTCGTCGGAGAGGCGTTTGGCGGCGAGTTTGAGAGGCTCGTCGAAGAACTCCATGGGTTTGCCGGAGTGGGTCTGGTGCTGGGTCAGGTCGAAGTCCGACCGGGCGGCAATTCCTTCGAGTTCTTGCGTGCCGAAGGGGAAGGCGTACTCAATATCGACGCAGGCCCGGGCGTAGTGGGCCAGTTCGTCGGGTTTCTGCCAGTATTCGACGAAGGAGCCTTGCGGGAGTCCGGCCTTGAGGAGCCAGTTCTTGCGCTGCTCGACCCAGTACTTGTGCCAGATTTCCCAACCCCAGTCGGGCTGCGGCTGGCTCAAATCGGTCTCGGGGGTGAGGCGTGCGACATGGCCGCAGAGAAGTTCGACGGCCTCGTCGGGCTTGATGAAGAATTCGAGTTCCATCTGCTCGAATTCGCGGGAGCGGAAGGTGTAGTTGCGGGGGGTGACTTCGTTGCGGAAACTCTTGCCCATCTGGGCGATGCCGAAGGGGACTGCCTGGCGGGATGTTTTGAGGATATTGGTATATTGGGCGAAGATGGCCTGCGCGGTTTCGGGGCGGAGGTAGGCGGCGTTGGCGGGGTCGTCAATGGGGCCGACGACGGTGCGGAACATAAGGTTGAAGGGGCGGGGTTCGGTCATTTCGCCGCCGCAGTGGGGGCAGGGCAGGACGGATTCTTTGCCGTCCGGGGTGGCCAGGAGAATGTAGAGGTCGCGCGCGGTCTTGGGTTCGGCGAGGCGGGGGAAGAGGCGGGGAAGGGCGGTCTCGGCATTTTTGACGGCGTCGAGGTTGGGGGCGAGGGCACGGCCGCGGCCTTTGCACCAGTTGGCGATTTTGCCGGGGTCTCCGAGGAGTGGCGCGAGGGCTGCTTCGAGGCCGTTTTCGGCGAAGAGATCCCAGATTTGGTCGGCGCGCATCAGTTTCTTGCAGTTGCGGCACATGCTCATCGGGTCGGCGAAGGTGTCGAGGTGGCCGGAGGCTTTCCAGATGGCGGGGTGCATGATGATGGAGGCGTCGAGTCCTTCGACATCTTCGCGGGTGCGGACGGTCGCCTTCCACCAGGAGTCTTTGATGTTGCGCTTGAGTTCGCAGCCCAGCGGACCGTAGTCCCAGAAGCCGGCGAAACCGCCGTAGATTTCGGAGGATTGGAAGATGAAGCCGCGGCGCTTGCAGAGCGCGACGAGCGTATCGAGTGTGCTTTTGTTTTCGGACATGGCTGTTCCTGTCGTGGCAATCGGTTGACTAGAGGGTTTCGTTGGAAGGGGGCTCTGGGGTTGGCTCCTTCGGGGGCGTGTCGGACGCATCGGCCGGGGCGGCGGGTGCGTTGGAATCGGGCAGGTCGTCGGCTTCGCCTTCCGCAAGGGAGAGGGAGACGAGTTTTTCACCGGGCTCCATCTTCAGGAGGATGACGCCCTTGCCGCCGCGGTTGATGATGCGCACCTGATCGACGGGGGAACGAACCATTTTGCCCGAGGAGGTAATCATCACCATCGAGTCGGTCTGCTCGACGCGATGGGCCGCGACGAGCAGACCGTTGCGCTCGCCGGTGTCGATGGAGCGGACGCCGCCCGCCCCGCGCTTGGTCTTGCGGAAGTCCCCCAACGCGCAGCGCAGTCCGTAGCCGTTCTCCGTCGCCAAAAGAATCTGCGAGTCCGCCTGGGCCACATCGCAGGCGCAGACGAAGTCGCCCTCCGAGAGGGAAACGCCTCTGACACCCGTGGCATTGCGCCCCATGCGCCGAACCTGATCTTCGTCGAAACGGACGGCTTTTCCGTGCGCCGTCAGCAGCAGCACCTCGTCGCCCGCCGAGACGAGGCGCACCTGGATGAGTTGGTCGCCCGCCTCAATGTTGAGCGCGTTGATGCCGTTGCGGTTGACATTGCGGTAGTCCGCCAGCGCGGTCTTCTTGACCGTTCCGTTGCGCGTCGCGAAGAGAATGTCCGTGTCCTCGGCAAACGCCCGGATGCTCAGCATCGCCGCGACCGACTCGCCCTCGCGCAACTCCAGAATGTTCACAATCGGACGGCCGAAAGAGGTGCGCGAGGCCTCCTCAATCTCGAAGGCCCGCTTGGCGTAGACCCGGCCCAGAGTGGTGAAGAGCAACAGCGTGTCGTGCGTCTCCGCCACGAAGAGTTGTTCGATGAAATCCTCCTCCTTGATGGCCGCGCCCGTGACCCCTTTGCCCCCGCGGCGCTGCTCGCGGTAGACGCTCAGCGGGACGCGCTTGACATAGCCCCGGTGCGAGAGGGTAATCACGCACGGCTCGTCCGCAATCAAGTCTTCGATGCTGACCTCGTTCTCCAGCGGAACCAGTTCCGTGCGGCGGGGATTGAGTTTGGCATAATCCGTCTTGAGCGTCGCCAAGTCGGCCTTGATGTCGGCGTAGATCAGAGATTGGTCCGAGAGGCGCGCACGGAGCGAGGCGATGGTTTGCTGCAACTGCGCGTGCTCCCCTTGAACATCCTCCCGCGCCATGTTGGTCAGACGATGCAACTGGAGTTCGAGAATCGCGTTGGCCTGGATTTCGCTGAAGCCGAACCGTTCCTGCAGAGCCGTCCGGGCCGCGCTGCGGTCTTGGGAGGAGCGAATCAAGGCAATCACCTCGTCGATGTGGTCGAGCGCGCCCAGGTAGCCTTCGAGGATATGGCAGCGGGCCAAGGCTTTGTTCAGTTCGAAGCGGCACCTGCGGGTGATGACATCGAAGCGGTGGTTGAGGAACGCCCAGAGGATTTCCTTGAGGTTCATCAACTTCGGGCGCCCGGCGTCGATCGCCAGGAGGTTGGCCCCGAAGGTGGTCTGGAGTTGGGTGTGGCGATAGAGGTTGTTGAGCACCACCTGGGCGATGGCGTTGCGCTTGAGGTCGATGACGATTCGGATGTCGTCCTTGGACTGGTCGGTCACATCCGCAATGCCTTCGACCACCTTGTCGGCGTGCAACTCGACAATCTTCTTGACGAGTTCCGCCTTGTTGACCATATAGGGCAGGGAGGTGATGATGATGCTCTCCCCGCCGCGCTTGTTCTCGACTATCTCCGCGGTGCCGCGAATCATCATTGCGCCGCGCCCGAGTTTATACATCGCCTCGATGCCGCGCCTGCCGCAGATGGTCGCGCCGGTGGGGAAATCGGGGCCCTTGACGAATTGCATCAGTTCGTCGATGGAGCAACCGGGGTGGTCGATGAGGTGGATGCAACCGTCGACGAGTTCGGCCAAGTTGTGGGGCGGAATGTTGGTGGCCATGCCCACGGCGATGCCGGAGGAGCCGTTCAGCAGGAGGTTCGGCAATTTGGCGGGGAGCACCCTTGGTTCGAGGAACTCGTCGTTGTAGTTCGGCTGGAAGTCGACGGTCTCCTTGTCGATGTCGGCGAGCATTTCGTTGGCAATCTTGGCCATGCGCACTTCGGTGTAACGCATAGCCGCGGGCGGATCGCCGTCGATGGAGCCGAAGTTCCCCTGTCCGTCGACCAAGGGGTAGCGCATCGAGAAGTCCTGCGCGAGGCGGACGATGGTATCGTAGACGGCGGTGTCGCCATGGGGGTGGTACTTGCCGATGACATCGCCGACGACGCGGGCGGCCTTCTTGTAGTTCTGGTTGTAGACATTGTTGAGCTCATGCATCGCGTAGAGCACGCGGCGATGGACGGGCTTGAGACCGTCGCGGACATCCGGCAAGGCACGCCCCACGATGACCGACATGGAGTAGTCGATATAGGAGTTCGACATCTCGTCTTCGATGTTGATTGCCGCCAGGCGGGTGTCAATCGGATGGTTCGTGTCCGGAACTTCTTGGTCCATTGGGATTCCTTTCGGGTACTGGTGGGCATTATACCACAAACGCTCCGGAAAGTACACTGAATAACGAAACGCGCGCGGGCGAACTTCTTCTTTTGGGCGGGGAACGGAGGGGGCTTGACTATCGTTGTGATTTCTTGTAAACTTTCTACATCATTTGCAATAAACCATTCAGGACTACGAGGAGAAGTGAAATGACCAACAGACGCGATTTTCTTCAAGGGATGCTGGGCGCGGGCCTGCTGACGGCGGGGGCGGGCTGCAGGACGGCCGGACTGTCGGGGGCGACTGGGGCCCCGATGTCGGGATTCCGCACGGCGCCGATGACACGCATCCGCGTGGGGGTGGTTGGCCTAGGCGAGCGCGGGCTTGGCCCAATCTTCCGTCTGCCGACGATCGGGGGCGTGGAAATCACGGGGCTGTGCGAAGTCGTCCCGGAGAAACTCGACCGCGCGGAGAAGTTGCTCAAGGAACGGGGCGCGAAGAATAAGCCCAAGCGCTACTTCGGGCCGGAGGCCTACAAGGCGCTCTGCGAGGCGGACGATGTCGATGTGGTCTACAGTTGTACCCCCTGGCATCTGCATACGCCCGTGGCGCTCTATGCTATGGAGCACGGCAAGCACATTATGACTGAAGTCCCGGCGGCGATGACGCTCGATGAATGCTGGGCTCAGGTGGAGACGGCGGAGCGCACGCGGCGGCACTGCATGCAACTGGAGAACTGCTGCTACGGGGAGATGGAGTTGCTCGCGTTGAGCCTCTGCCGCCATGGTCTTTTGGGGGATTTGACCCACGGCGAGGCGGCCTACATCCACGACCTGTCGCACCAGGTTCTCTCGAATGTGGGGGCTCCTGAGTGGTGGCGTGTGGACTGGAACATGACCCACAAGGGTAACCAGTATCCGACGCATGGTCTCGGGCCAATCTGCCAGTATATGGGCATCAACAGGGGCGACCAGTTCGACTACCTCGTTTCGCTGGAGAGCCGCCAGGCGCGCATGAGCGCTCTGATGCAGGAGCGCAAGGCCGGCCGCTTCCTGGGGCAGGAGATGGCGATGGGGGATATGAACATGACGCTCATCCGCACCAAGCTCGGCCGCTCGATTCTGCTGGCGCACGATGTCTCCAGCGCGCGCCCCTATACCCGCTACAACACCATCGTCGGCACCAAGGGCATCCTTGCCGACTTCCCCTATCGCGTCACCTTCGAGGAGCGCATCGGCTCCAAGACGACCCACGGTTTCTTCCCTCCGAACAAGGCCGAGGAAGTCCGTCAGCGCTACATGCACCCGCTTTGGAAGCAGACCGGCGAAATCGCCCAGAAAGTCGGCGGCCACGGCGGCATGGACTTCCTGATGGATCTGCGCTGGTGCTACTGCCTCTTCAACGGCCTGCCGATGGATATGGATGTCTACGACCTGGCGGCCTGGTGCTCGATGTGCGAACTGACCGAACGCTCGGTGCGGCGCGGCTCGCAGCCCCAGAAGGCAATCGACTTCACGCGCGGAGCCTGGCGCCACACCCGTCCGCTCGGGCTGGAGTCGTTCGACATGTCGAAGGTTCGTCTCATCAACCCGTCGGCCGATCCCAACGCCCTCAAGGTCTGATTCCGCCGCCTTCCCGAGGCGTCCTCCCTGCGCGGGAGGGCGCCTTTTTCTTTGCCCGCGCCCCCAGGCGGCACAAAAAAGGCGGAGTCCAGGGGGATGGACTCCGCCGTGCCAAATCTGCGGGGAGTACTTGGTTCGCACACCAACAACGCAGGGTGTATGTTCGTTATAAGGGAAGCCTGCGTCAAATCCCTCGCGAAGGCACGCCACTAAACTACCATTTATTGTCTGGAAGAGCAAGCGGTTTTCGGCAAGTTCCGCGAAAAATCGTCCAAACCAGCCCCTCAGCGCCCACCACAGATGCCAACCAGTCGCCCCCCTACCTGCCTAGGAACCGATCCCCGGCCAGCCAACCTCTCGCCCCCGAAGATGGCAACCACCTGCGCATTGCGATTGCAATCTCCCGCCAAATCCGCTATGATGAAAAGCCATTCCTTCTAGGAACACCCCATGCAGACAGCCATCCTCAAACCCCATCGCGACTACCCCATCCGCCACGGCCACCCCTGGGTCTACAGCGGCGCGCTCGCAACCGAACCAGACGCCGCCCCCGGCGAAACCGTCGAAGTCCGCTCCCACACCGGCGAAGCCCTCGGCTACGCCGCCTGGTCCCCCCACTCCCAAATCCGCCTCCGCCTCTGGACGACCAGCCCCTCCGAACCCGTTGCCGACAGCGACCTCGTCGCCCGTGTCGACACCGCCATCGCCCGCCGACAGCCCCTCCTCGACGACCCCCAGACCACCGGTTGCCGCCTCATCAACGCCGAAGGCGACCGCCTCCCCGGCATCGTCCTCGACCGCTACGGCGAGAGCCTCGTGCTCCAACTCACCACCGCCGCCGCCCAGCGCCTCAAGCCCGCCATCGTCGAACGCCTTGCCGCCCGCCCCGGCGTCCGCACCATTTGGGAACGCTCCGCAGGCGACTCTGCCCAGCGCGAAGGCATCCAGCCGTCCGACGGCCTGCTCTGGGGCGCCCCCCCCGCCCCCGACGCCACCTTCCTCGAAAACGGCTTGACCTACCGCATCGACATCGCCGCCGGACACAAGACCGGATTCTACCTCGACCAGCGCGACAACAGACACCTCATTGGCACCCTCTCAAAAGGCCTTCAAGTCCTCAACACCTTCTGCTACACCGGCGGCTTCGGACTCGAAGCCCTCCGTGCCGGCGCCGCCCAGGTCGACCAGGTCGACTCCTCCCCCGAAGCCCTCGCCCTCGCCGAAGAAAACGCCCGCCTCAACCACCTTCACGACTCCCGCCATACCCTCCACTGCGCCAATGTCTTCGAACACCTCCGCCGCCTCCGCGACGCCCGCGCCCGCTACGGACTCGTCATCCTCGACCCCCCCAAATTCGCCGACCGCAAGACCCAACTCCAGAAAGCCCTCAGAGGCTACAAAGACATCAACCTCCTCGGCATCAAACTCCTCGCCCCGGGCGGATACCTCGCCACCTTCTCCTGCTCCGCCGCCATGGATCCCGCCACCTTCCGCCAAATCATCGCCGACGCCGCTTGCGACGCCCGCCGCCCGCTCCAAATCATCCGCGAACTCCAGCCCCCCCAAGACCACCCCCAACTCCTCGGCTTCCCCGAAGGCAACTACCTCAAAGGACTCCTCCTGCGCGCACTATGAACAACGCCTACACCCTTTGCCGCCTCCACTTCGCCCCAAACGCAGACAAAACCGACATCCTCTGCACCCTCGAACGCCTTGAGAACGCCGCCAGCCTCCCCCTACTGCTCCAGCGCCGCGACGCCCTCGGCGGCAACCAAAATCCCCCCGACTTCGTCCAAGACCGCCTCCTCGTCTTGAGCCAGACCACCCTCGCGACAATCCCCCCAACACCCCCGAAACCCCCCAT
>JAXFQS010000136.1:0-12375 GCA_034178815.1 Kiritimatiellia bacterium
ACGAGGTAATCGTGCCGCTGCGCACGCGCATTCTCGGGCGCACCGCGCTGCGTGAAATCCGCAACCCCACCACCGGCGAAGTCATCTGCCCGGCCAACGGCGATATCGACGAGAAGGTCTGCAAGGCGGTCGAGGACGCGGGCGTCGAGAAGGTTTGGATCCGTTCGGGTCTGACCTGCGATGCGCCCCACGGTATGTGCGCCAAGTGCTACGGCCGCGACCTCTCCACGGGCAAACTCGTGGAGATCGGCTCGGCGGTCGGCATCATCGCCGCGCAGTCCATCGGCGAGCCCGGCACGCAGTTGACGATGCGTACCTTCCACATCGGTGGCACGGCCTCGACGGTCTCCAAGACGCCCGAGATCGTGATTAAACGCGCGGGCTTCGCGCGGTTCCGCGATTTGCGTACCGTCCGCAACCAGGAAGGTCAGATCGTCGTGCTCAACAAGAACGGCTCGCTCGAAATCACCGACGCGGCGGGCAACGAGTTCGAGACCTACACCATCCAGATGGGTTCGACCCTCTATGTCGAGGACGGTGGCGAGGTCAAGGAGAATATGCGCGTGGCGACTTGGGATCCGCACTCGGTGCCGATTATGGCTGAAAAGGCCGGTATCGTCTCCTTCCAGGACTTCCAGGAGGAGGTCACCGTCTCGCGCGAGTTCGACGAGGCTTCGGGCACGGAGAAGATTGTCGCCATCGAGACGAAGGAGGATTTGCACCCGCAGATCATCGTCACCGACCCTGTTGCGAACACCATCTTGGGCTACTACCACATTCCGGTGGGTGCTATCGTGGCGGTGCGCGAGGGGCAGCAGGTCAAGCCTGGCGAACTGCTCGCCAAGACGCCCCGAAAGGAGGCCAAGACCCGCGACATTACGGGCGGTTTGCCGCGCGTGGCGGAACTCTTCGAGGCGCGCACGCCTAAGGATGTGGCGGAGATTTCGAAGATTGAGGGTGTGGTGGACTTCGGCGAGAACCAGCGCGGCAAGCGCTGCCTGATTGTGCGCGACGAGGAGACGGGCATCTCGCAGGAGCACCTGATTCCGCCGGGCAAGCAGATTGTCGTGTTCAAGGACGACCATGTCCGCAAGGGCCAGCCGCTGACCGAAGGTTCGGTCGCGCCTCAGGAGTTGCTGGAGGTCTGCGGCCCGCAGGAGTTGCAGCGCTATCTGGTCAACGAGGTGCAGCAGGTCTACCGTACGCAGGGCGTGGAGATCAACGACAAGCACATTGAGATTATTGTCCGCCAGATGTTGCGCAAGGTGACTATCAAGAATCCGGGCGCGACGGAGTTCCTCTGGGGCGATCAGGTGTCGCGTCAGAAGTTCATCGAGGCGAACGAGGCGGTCTCGGCGGAGGGCAAGCGTCCGGCGGAGGCTCAGCCTGCGCTGTTGGGCATCACGAAGGCTTCGCTGGAGACGGATTCGTTCATCTCGGCGGCTTCGTTCCAGGACACGACGCGTGTCTTGACGGAGGCGGCGACGCTGGGTCGCGTGGACGAACTGCGCGGCTTCAAGGAGAATGTGATTCTGGGTCATCCGATTCCGGGCGGCACGGGGTTCAGTCTCCACCGGCACATCAAGTTGGTTCCGACCTGCCAGCCGATTTCGCAGGAGGAACTCGACGAACTTCGGGCGGAGTCGCGCCGCTTCCAGGAGGGGCTCTCGGAGGAGGATCGCTTCGAGGACTTCGACGAGGACGAGGAGTAGTCGCTGGGTTGTTGTGAACGCAGCGGGGGACGCGCCGAAAGGGGTGTCCCCCGCTTTTTTGAATGGAGGATGGTATGCGTTTGGGTTTGTTTGGATTGGTCATGCTGGCGGCTGTGGGGTGGGCTTTTGGGGGCGTGGCGGCGGATCCGTCGGAAAACCCGGTTCCGGCGCTGGGGCAGAATGCGCGGAGTTCGGTTTCGTTCGATCCGGCGAAGCGCGGGGCGCGGGTGCTGTTTGTGGGGAATTCGATAACGCTGCACGGGCCGAGGCCGCAGATTGGGTGGACGAACAATTGGGGGATGGCGGCGTCGGCGCGGGAGCGGGACTATGTGCATCTGTTGCAGGGGCGGATTGCGGCGGTGTCGAAGGATTCGCAGTGCGGGTTGCTGCAGGTGGCGGATTCGTTTGAGCGGGGGTTTTGGAAGGCGGAGTGGTCGTGCGGGGCGAAGTATGCGGGGCTTGACGGGCTGGGGCTGGATGTAGTGGTCTTCTTTTTCGGGGCGAATGTGCCGATTGAGTATGACCGCGGGGCGCTCAAGGGGGTGCGTTCGTTCGGGCGTGCGCTGGAGGAGTTGGCGGACTGGCTGGATCCGAAGGGGCGGGCGCTGAAGGTGGTGGTTCAGGGGTTCTATGGTCGCCCGTTGCTGGAGCGGGAGAAGGTCGAACTGGCGACGCGGCGGGGCTTTGTCTATGTGCCAATCGAGGCGTTCCGCGACAAGCCTGAGGTGAAGGGGATGTTCAGCCATCCGAACGATCGGGGGATGGCGTTGATAGCCGATGCCATTTGGGGAGCGATTGCCGAGCGGGTGGGCGGCGTGAAGGGGCGGCAGTAGGGTTTTCGGGGGAGGGGCGCGGCGATGGAGTCGGAGCGGAATCGGTTTTCGTTGAAGGTGCGTCGGCTACCGGAGGGTGGGCGGGTGCCGTGGGACGAGGTGTGTGCGGTGATGGATGACGAGGGGATGCGGGCGGTGCTCTGTTATTCGCCCGAGTCGGGGGTGCGTGTGTTCGATTTGGGGCTTGATGCGGCGTTGGGGCTGTCGGATTTGGGGGATTGCTGCGAGGCGCGTGCGTTTCGCTCGGCGGCGCAGGGTCTGCCGCAGGCGGCGTGGTGTCGCTTTGCCATCGGGTCGGAGCGGACTTTCGATGTGCGGCACGCGCCGTTGCGGCTGACGCTCTCGGAACGGTTTGAGCCGCGCGACGATTTCGGGGTCTGGCTCAAGGGCTTCGAGGCGGTGGCGGAGGTGCTGGAAACCTTGGCACTCGGTTCGTCGGCGAAGGGGGGCGGCCGGCGGAGTCTGCTGGGTGCGGTGGCGGGCGACATTATCGGTTCGCGCTTTGAGTGGAAGAATCACAAGTCGAAGGAGTTTCGCCTGTTCGACCTCTCCTGCGCGGCGACCGATGACTCGGTTTTGACCGTGGCCGTCGCGTCGGCGATTCGGCGTGCGCGGGCAGGGGAGGGGGCTTTGTCCGAGTTGACGGCGCGGGCGCTTCGGGAGGCAGTTCGCACCTATCCGCACGCGGGGTATGGGGCGCGGTTTGGTCTCTGGGCGGCGGACGAATCGGCGGGGCCTTATGGCAGTTGCGGGAATGGTTCGGCGATGCGTGCCAGCGCCTGCGGCTATGCGGCGTCGACCCTTGAGGAGGCCGCGGATCTGGCCGAGACGACTGCCGCCGTGACGCACAATCATCCCGACGGAATCGCCGGAGCCGTCGCCACCGCCAAGGCCGTTTTTCTCGCCCGCAGCGGCGCCTCGAAAGCCGACATCAAGGCGGCAGTCGAAGGGTGCGGCTATCCGCTTTCGCGGCGACTCGACGAGATTCGTCCGGGCTACCGCTTCGAGGCCCTCTGCGCCGGAACCGTCCCGCCCGCGGTGCAGGCGTTTCTGGAGTCGGAGGACTATCCCGATGCCATCCGCAATGCCGTCTCGCTCGGTGGCGACAGCGACACGCTGGCCGCCATTGCCGGGGCGATTGCAGGGGCGTTCTACGGTATTCCCGAACCCATCTGCGCCGCCGCGCGGCTCTATCTGCACCAGCCGCTGCGCGCGGAACTCGACCGTTTTGACGCCTGCTTCTGCCGCTAGTGCGTGCTGGGGCGAGTCGGTTGGTTGACAGACGCCGCCTGTTTCGGGCGGCGTTTTTTTGTGGGCGCGTCCGATTGGTTCGTTGGGAACGGGCTCGGGGCGGGCGCTTCCGGGCAGGGAATGGTTCGTTTCCACCACCGGGCGCGCGCCGTGCCTTCGATGCTCCTCCGCAGGTGCCCGCGACCGCACTCGCTCGATAGCCGCGATTCGCCCCGTTTGATACCCATCTCTCGCCCGCGCCACTTTTGGCTTGACGGGGAGTTTGATTTGCGATATAGTCATAATGTGCATTATCGGACTGGCGCGGATTGGGGCAGAGAGCCTCTGAGTGGAGGTTCCGCCGTGCTCGGGAGAGAAGGAGGCAAAATGAGAATCGGAAGTCGGACTTGGATGTTTGCGGCGCTCTGCCTTCTGGCGGGTTCGTCTCTGGCTTCAAACCGGTGGCAGTATTACGCGGCGGGAGCGGAGGGAAATCCCACCACCCTGCCAATCATCACCGATGGAAATTGGCAGATTTGCGTCAACAAACTCGAGGCGACAACGGGCACCATCACCCTCGGTCGCGGGCAGTGGAACACTGGCATCCTGGCTGGATCGGGGACGCTCGATTTGCGCGGCACGCTCTGCACGGTTGGCGGCGTCGAGTACGCCACCAAGAAGTTCACCCCCGAGGCGCTCAGCAACTACAGCGGCTTGGAGGAGTGTTTCATCGACGGCGTGGCAACGCTCAGCGGCGGGCTGTTCTGGAATTGTGCGAACCTCGCGCGGGCGGAACTCTCCGGCTCGGCGACGAAGATTGACAATGCCCCGTGGGAGCCTAGGGGCACCTTCGCCGCCTGCCCGAAATTGGTGGATTTGCGGCTCGACTTTCCGCCGTTTACGCATATTGGCTCGTACGCCTTTGGCAGTTGCGCCTGCACCAACGACATTGCACTGTTCTGCCCGCCGGAGGTGGAAACCATCGGGAATTTCGCCTTCTATAATGCCAAGGCGATTCAGGGGCATCTGCGTCTGGAGCAGGTGCGCACCATCGGCAACGAGGCGTTCAACGGCGCCGCGGGACTCCAGGAACTCTCCATCACCTCCCCCAATCTAGTCTCCATCCCGAGCAGTTCGTACGGTGCGCAGGGGGTCTTCTACAAATGTTCCGGGCTGACCAACTTGACCCTTACCGCGCCCAATCTCACCTCTATCGGCAGCGGGGCGTTCCAATATCTGAGGAACATTCAGACCGACTGGTCGCGTGTCTGCCCGCCGAGCCTCACCAATATCGGTTGGCAGGCCTTCATCCAGTGCACGGGCATCACGGGGTGTCTGGAGTTGCCGAACCTTAAGGGGATTGGCACGATGGCCTTTGCCATCTGCTCTGGACTGCAGGAAGTCCATATCGGCGGGGCGATCACGAACCTGCCTGCCTGGAACGGCAGCAACCGGCTGGGACTCTTCTCGCGGTGCACGGCTCTGACGAACCTGGTCGTGGACGCGCCGAACTTCGCGGCTATCGGCATCAACTGTTTCGACTCTTGCTCTGCGTTGACGGACTGCTCCATTGCTTCGAGTCGCGCGCTGGTGCTCGACGGCACCGGAAACTTTGCTTCCTCCAAACTCCGCCAAGTCACCCTTCTGACCCCGTCCTGGACAAGCGAGAACCTCGACAAACTCCTTTCGGGCGTTGCGGCCTCTGACGGGGAGAAGTCCTGCACGCTGGCCGTCGACGCCCAAGGTGACTGGGCCGCTTTGGCGACGAAGGAGTATCTCGCGACCGAGACGCCCCCCAAGCCTTGCCTCGGAGTCTATCGCGCCGATTTGCGCAAAGCCTGGATGATTCCGCGCTACTTTGCCAGCTCAACCATTCTCTACATCCACTGATTCAAGGAAAGACCGATATGAACCGACACATCCCCCTGTTGCTGACCCTTCTGGCGAGCACCGCCCTCCTGCGCGCCGAGCCCGAGACCGGCTTCGACCGCTTCGAACTCGTTCCCAAACCCGAACGGCTCGAACTCAACCTCCAGCAGGAGGTCGCCCTCACCAACGGCACCCCCGTCGCCTTGCGCACCGCCCGCGACTCGGCCGCCTGCGCCGCGTGGGTCACGCGCCACATCCGCGACTGGTTCGGCATCACCCCGACCGTCAGGTGCGAACCTCTCGGGAAAAAGATGCCCACCGAAGCCTATCGCCTGTACGCATCTCCCACCCTCGGTCTTACCTTCGAAGCGGAGGACATCGTAGGCATCCGCCACGCCCTCTCCACCCTGCGCCAACTCGCCATCCCCCGCCGCGGCACCGCCCTCACCCAAGACTACATCCTCCCCGGCGCCGCCATCACCGACGCCCCCCGCCTGACCTTCCGCGGCATCCACCTCTGCTGGTTCCCCGGCGTCACCGAAGCCGCCATCGAACGCTACATCCGCTTCGCCGCCCTGCTCAAATACAACACCGTCATCCTCGAAAGTTGGGGCACCTTCCGCTCCCGCCGCCACCCCTGGACGGCCTGGCCGGATGCCGCGATGACCCACGAAGCCATCGCCCGCCTTCGCACCATCGCCGACGACCTCGGCATCACCCTCGTGCCCGCGCTCAACGCCTGGGGCCACGCCGCCTACTCCCGCCTCTCAGGCGCCAAACACGCCATCCTCGACTTCCACCCCGAGCGCCAAGTCCTCTTCGAACCCGACGGCGGATGGGTCTGGTGCCTCTCCAACCCAACCGCGCGCCAGACCGTCCTCGACCTCGTCGACGAACTCCACGAAGCCTTCGGCAGACCCCCCTACTTCCACATCGGACTCGACGAAGCCTACAACGCCCCACACTGCCCCCAGTGCCGCAAAGAAGGCTACATCAACCTAGTCTCCCGCCACATCCACACCCTCGCCCAACACCTCGCCCAACACCACGCCCGCATCCTCCTCTGGCACGATATGCTCCTCGACCCCGCCAACAAAAAATGGAAAGGCTTCGTCGCCACCGGCAACCCGCAAACCGCCGCCCTCATCGACACCCTCCCCAAAAACGCCATCATCTGCGACTGGTTCTACGGCGGCTACTGGGGCTTCAAACAGCCCGACAACGCCTACCCCACCCTCGACTACTTCCAATCCAAAGGCTTCGACACCCTCACCGCCCCCTGGGACAACCTCGAAGGCATCCGCGCCCAAGGCAAATGGGCCGCCGACCATCACCTCTTCGGCTACCTCCAGACCACTTGGCACCACCTCCGCGGCTTCGCCCTGCTCACTATGTTCTGTGACGGCGCCTGCGCCTCCTGGGGCCACGGCACTATGCCACAGGCCGGTGCCATCCGCGCCGGACTCCTCCGCTTCGCAACTTGGGACACCCGCCTGACCAACTACACCCAGACCGGCTCCATCGCCTGGGATGTCAACCCACTCCCGGACAACTCTTTAGACTAAATCCAACCAACCTCAAAACCAAAATCAGGGAGTCTGTCCACACAATGAAAACCACCCCGCTCGCCGTCCTCGCGGCAACCCTCGCCCTCTCCTGGTGCGCCCTCGCCGCCCCAGACATTGCCGTCCTGAAGGCCACCAACGCCAGAGGATCCGACTTCGACGATGCCGTCCGCCGCCTCGGCTACGAAGTCGACAGCTACGCCTGCAACAACGAATCCATCCGCGACTTCTGCGCCAAACTCCCCCGCTACAAGTTGGTGATGGTCGACTCCCTCTTCAACTACCGCCGCGATGGAAAGTGCCAACTCAACGAAGCCACGACCGACTACCAAGCCGTCCGAAACTTTGTCACCTCCGGCGGCGTGCTCGTCATTGCCGACGCCTGCTACGGTCAAGTCCGCGGGTGGCTCTCAAAGGTAGACCCCGCCCTCGCCCTGCCCAAGATTGGCAACTGCAACTCCTCCCAATGGGCCGTCCTCGGGCACACCGTCAATGTCGAGCCCGTAGACCCCATCCGCACCTTCCCCAACCGCATCACCCAAGGCAACTCTTGGCCCCACTTCGAGAAAGAGGTGCCCGAGGGCTGGCGCGTGTTGGCCAACTGTTCCGAGGGCTTCCCTGTCACCTTGATGCGCCGTATGGGCAAAGGACTGGTCGTCGCCTCCGCCTTGCGCCAGCCCGGCGAGAAACTGCTGGAGAACTACTACGCCGCCGCCCAACTGCTCCGCGCCGGGATAAGCGTCAAGGCTCTTTCCCTCTCGCCGCTCGCCCTCGGAGATGGCCTGCTGGAGATGGAACTCTCGGCTCCCGCCGCGCCCGGCACGCGCCTGATTTATGAACTGACGGACGCCAAGGGCAAGGTCGTCTCCTTTGCCACCAACTTCACCGGCAGTGCCGCCTCGCTGCCCTACCGGGTTGCCAGCCGCGGCCAGACGACCGCGAAACTCTGGATTGATTCGCCTGCTTCCGGCCGCTCGTTGCTCTTTACGCGCACGGCGGTGCTGCCCGCCTTGCTCCGGATCGATCCTCCGGCCTACCGCGGCATCCTTTCGACCAAGCGCCGCCTGAAGGAGGTGCAGTTCCGCGTCCGCCTGTCGCCGCTGGCGGAGAATCTGAAGGGGACGAAACTTGCGCTCGGGGTCTATGACTCTTTGAGCAACCTGGTCTTCTCGGCCGAACGGGTCTTTGCCACGGCAGACCGCAAGCCGGTGGAGCCGCCGACGGACTTCGAGTTCCCCCTTGCGTTGCCCCAGACCCTTTCCGCCGGCGGCTACGAGGTGCGTGCGCGCCTCTCAGGCAATGGTATCTGGGCGAACGCTTCGGCGGCGTTCGAGATTCTCGCGCCGCGCACGGCTCAGACGGTGGTGGACGAGGATAAGACCTTCCTCGTCAACGGCAAACCTTTCTTCCCCTTGGGCATCTACCATGTGGGCGGGGACTATGCGGAGGTGGCGGCTCTGGGGTTCAATATGATTCAGTTCTGGAAATGGTCGGTCGGGGACGATGGCTTTGGTTCTCCGTCGGGACTGAACCGCGCGTTGGGGAACGGGTTGCGGGTGCTTTTCGAGTCGAACCACTACGGCGAGCACATTTACAAGGATTGCGGCACCCGCCTCGGGTCGCACGATGGTTTGCTGATGTGGTATGTCGGCGACGAACCCGCGGAGGGAGCTGAGGATTCCGTGCGCTTCACCAACGATTGCTGGCACAAGTACGACAAGCACCACCCGACCTACCTGCTCTCCTGCCGCGAGGATCTCTTCGACCTGCACGCCACCTTCGGCGATGTCTTCGCCTTCGATGTCTACGGCACGAAGAAGGACGGCGTCTGGTCTCCCCTGCGCCAGACCGCCCGCTGGATGCAGGCCGCCACCAAGGCCACGCGCGGCCGCAAGGCGCTCATCTGCGTCCCCTGGTCGAACCCCTCCGAGCACGCCATCATCCGTCCCGTGGCCTACACGGCCTTGGCGAATGACGCGCGCGGTCTCATCTGGTATCCCTGGAAACAGGCCGGCGGCGGCCCCGTCGGCATCGGCTTGGGAACCGACCCCGCCTGCCAGAAGGTGCTCAAAGATTTGATTGCCGAGATCAAAGGCCTTCTCCCTGGCCTGCTCTCCCCCAACCGCCGCTGCCTGCGACCGATGGAGGGCAAAATCAACGCGATGGTCTGCGGCACCGACCCCGGCAAACGCTTCCTCATTATGACCAACCCCACCGACGAACGCGTCGAAGCCGCCTTCGATGTCGACGAACTCGCCAAGGCCAAAACCGTCAAAACCTATCCCGCCGGCGAGCCCGTCGAACTCTTCAAAGGCCGTGTCGTGCACATCTTCCAGCCCCACGAGGTGCTCGTCTACCGCTTCTAGTCCAAATCCAACCAGTCATCGGGGCGCGCGGGTGCCAACCCGCCGCCCCGTTTCTTTTTCGAGACCCCCTTGCGAACCTTGACACCTACCGAAGGTTTTGGTACATTATCATTATGAAAACTTTAGCCCTCCCCCTCGCGACCGCTCTCGTCGCCGCACTCCCCCTCCTCGCAGCCCCTGAACCCGGCACCACCCGGGAAATGGGCGAAATCTACTGGAAAGCTTGGGACAAAGAGCAAGCCCGCATCGACGCCGACATCGAGAAGTACCGCAAGGCCGACTTCACCCTCTCCGGCTTCGAACCCGGCCAGACCGTCCAAGTCGAACAACTCACCCATAAATTCCTCTTCGGCAGCAACACCTTCCTCTTCGACCACCAGAAGACCGAAGCCGACCGCGAAGCCTACAAAGACCTCTGGCGCAAACTATTCAACGCCGCCACCGTCGCCATCTACTGGCGTGACCTCGAACCCGAACGCGGCCAATTCCGCTGGGGCCCCGACTCCCCCTACATCTACCGCAGACCCCCCGTCGACCCCGTCCTCGACTTCTGCGCCTCCAACAATGTCAATGTCAATGTCCACGCCCTCATCTACGGCTCCAGCTTCGCCGTCCCCAAATGGTGGACTGAAAAATACCCCGTCAAAGCCCGCGAGCAGGACATCTTCGAACACATCGCCCTCGTCGGCCGCCACCTCGGCAATCGCGTCCAGCGCTGGGACATCGTCAACGAATCCCTCCACCAGCACCTCCGCCGCCTCATGCCGCCAGACTACCTCTTCCAAACCTTCGACTGGGCCAAAGCCATGCTCCCCGAAGAAGCCGACTTCGGCACCAACGAAGGCGACCTCCAGTGGGGCGTCAGCAACGATATGAAGATTATCGCCCGCCTCGCCCGCAACCTCATCGCACGCGGCGCCAAAGTCGACCACATCGGCCTCCAGTGCCACATCTACGAAGAACGCTTCTTCCCCCCAATCGTCAAAGGCACCGCCCGCGGCCTCTACCCCGACTCCATCCGTAAAACCATCGCCTTCCTCGCCGCCATCGGCAAACCCATCCACCTCTCCGAACTCACCCTCTGCGCCCCAACCGAAGACGAAAAAGGCTTCGCCCAGCAAGCCGAACTCGTCCGCAACTTCTACCGCATGCTCTTCTCCCTCCCCGCCGTCGAAGCCATCACCTGGTGGAACGCCGTCGACTGCGGCGGCTACGGCAACGAATCCAAATACTCCGGACTCCTCACCAAAGACTACAAACCCAAACCCGCCTGGTTCGTCCTCGACAAACTCATCAACAAAGAGTGGAAAACCCGCACCACCGTCACCGCAGACCCCAACGGCACCATCCACTTCCGCGGCTTCCGCGGCACCTACCGCTTCACCGCCCCGGACGGCAAGACACGCGAGCACCCCTGCCTCTAGCCCCATGCCCATTCGCCTCCTCCTACTCCTCCCGCTCACCGCCACCCTCACCCTCGCCGCAGACTTCCACCCACAGGGAGCCGCTCGCGACGGTACCACCCTCGATACCCAACCCATCCAACAAGCCATCGAACGCGCCTCCGCCTCAGGCGGGGGGCGCGTCGTGCTGACCAAAGGCACCTACCTCATCACCCCCATCCGCCTCCTCGACGGCGTCGAACTCCACCTCGAGAAAGACGCCGTCCTCCTCGCCTCCCCCAACCTCGCCCACTACCCCGACTGGCCCCACCTTCGCGCCATCGCCAACTCCAAAGCCCTTCCCCGCCAACGCAACGCCTGCCTCATCCTCGCCGACCAAGCCCACAACATCGCCCTTACCGGCGAAGGCACCATTGACGCCAACGGCCACCACCATGTCAAACCCAAGCCCAAAGGCTGGACTGGCTGGCAATACGAACGCAAAGTTCCCATCACCAACTCCCTCCCCCGCATCCTATTCCTCGCCGGCTGCTCCAACATCACCATCCGCGGCATCACCATCCGCAATCCCCCCGCCGGCTGGAGCTGCTTGATCCACGACTGCGACCAAGTCCTCATCGAAAACGCCGACATCCTCGCCGATGTCCGCTACCCCAACAACGATGGCTACCACATCAACTCCTCCCGCGATGTGCTCATCCGCAACTGCCACATCGAAACCGGCGACGACTCCATCATCGTCCGCGCCAACAACCGCTCCCTTGCCCAAAACAAAATCTGCGAACGCATCACCGTCTCCAACTGCACCCTCCGCAGTTACTCCGCCGCCATCCGCCTCGGCTGGACTAACGACGGCACCATCCGCAACTGCCTCTTCCGCGACATCAAAATCCACGACTCCTCCGTCGGCATCAGCTTCGAACTCCCTCGCGTCGGCGGCTGGAACACCTACGACTACGGCCGCGAAGCCACCCGCTTCGAAAACCTCCGCTTCGAAAACATCGACATGAACGCCATCTACGGCCGCCCCATCCTCATCACCATCGAACGCCCCGAACTCGGCACCCGCTGCGACGGCTTCTACAACATCGAATTCCACAACCTCCACGCCAAAGCCCTCGAACCACCCCTCATCCGCGCCCGCCCCGACTGCCCCATCACCCAACTCTGCCTCCGCAACACCACCTTCACCATCCTCCCCGATGACCAACTCCCGGGCGACTACACCCACCACGGCGCCGCCCTCTGGAACCGCCAACACGGCACCCCCAACGCCCACTACACCCCAGACATCCGCTAACACCCCCAGTTCCCACGCCCACACCCCCCCATTGCCCGCGCCACACCCCCCCCCCAAAGCCCCCCCCCCCCCCCCGCCCCCAACACCCCCCCACACC
>JAXFQS010000070.1:0-3021 GCA_034178815.1 Kiritimatiellia bacterium
CGGCAATGCGCACGACGCACTGCAAGGGAATGGCCAAGACATCCTCATAAACTTCCCGAATCAGTTCGATGCTGCAGCTCATGCCGGAGCGTAGCCGCGTATCGGATGCGTCGAAGGCAATCTCGCACTTGTAGAGCTTGAGGTCGGGATTGAGGAAGGCGCTCTGTCCATCGGGAAGGAGGGCGATTTTGGTCAGTTTCCCGTGGAAGACGGCGCCCGGGAGCGCATCGATGTGCATCACCGCCTGCATGCCGGAAACGAGTTTGTTGAGGCTGGACTCGGGGATGAGGGTCTCGACAATCATGCCCGACTTGAGGGGCAAGTAAATCAATTCCTGGCGGCGGTTGGCGGTGGCTCCTGCCCTTAGGGGCTGCGCCCACCACTGGCGGCGGGAAATCTGGAGGGTGGTGGCGTAGAGGACGATGCCGTTGGTAGGCGCGAAGATGCGGCTTTTAGCCAGTTGGAACTCCAGTTCTGCGAGGCGGTTGGTGGCGCGTTCGTAGGCACGAGTCTTGGAGATGAGGTCGGATTCGCCTTGGCGGTAGTTGGCCGAGTTCTGCCAACGGGTTCGGTCAACTTTACGCTTGGCTCTACGGAGGGCCGAGGCGAGTTGGGCGCGTTCCTTGTAGATGGTGTAGTTGGTGTAGACATTGAGGGAGAGGAGGGACTTTTCTAGGGTGGCCTCTGCCCGCCGCGTGGCGGTCTCGTCGGTTTGGAGTTCGGTCTCGGTAATGAACTTTTCGGCGGCGAGTTTGCGTGACCATTCGCACTTGTCCCTGGCGCGGTTGAGGTCTTCTTGGGCAAGGAAAATGTCGGTGTTGCATTCGCGGATTTTCTGCGGCATCTCGCCCTCCTCGAACTTGCGCAGATCGAGTTCGGCAAGTTCGAGTTCTATCTTGGCGTCGATGAGGGCGGTGTCGCCATCGTCCTTGGTGATGTCGAGTTTTTCCTTGGCGATGTCCATCGCGGATTGGGCGCTGATGACGGTGACTTCCTGCTCCTTGCGTTTCTGGTCGATGTCGCTGGCGTCGAACTCCAGCAGCAGGTCGCCCGCCTTGACTGTCTTACCCTCGTCGACAACCCAGATGATGGTATTGTTCCCTTCCAGTTCGCTCTTGAGGATCACATTCTCCTTGCTCTGGACTGAACCGGTCGTCGTCACCGAGATGGTCAGCGGCCCCTGCGCGACCGTGTAGAGCGGCTCGTCGTTGCGCTCCGCCGGCCGGGCCGAAAGGTTCCAACCAATCGCCCCCAGAACTAGGAACCCAAGGGTCGAGAAGATAGGATGCTTTGTCACCCAATACTTGATATGTCCGAACATCGTTCCTTCCTACCTTATGAGTCCATCCGCCGAGAGCGGCAGCGCGCCCATATCCCGAAGAAGCGCCAACTCCTTCAGATGCCAGTTGACAATCGCGTTGAGCAGACTGTTCCGCGCGGAAAGCAAGTCATCCTCCGCGTCGATGACATAGCGCATCTCCGTCCGGTCCGCCTTTTGCAGCATATACATACTCTCCCGGCGCTTCTCCGCCACCTCGACCGCCTTCTGCTGGATCAAGTAGGATCGGTAAGAGGTGATAATGTCCCGGAGATCTGAACGCACCGTCTGAGAAATCGAATCCACGGCCTGCTCATACTCCCGCTCCGCCGCCTCCAATGCCAGCATGGCACTGCGATAGGCATTCCGCTCCGCGACACGATCCCACGGCAGAGAACTCTTCACAGCCCCCTCCCAGCCATCCGAACGATAGATCGTCGAACTGCTCCGGCTATCCTTCGAACGCTCCGCAGAAGCCCGACCAACAAGCGTCAAATCCGGCAACAGATTGTCGGCCGCCACCGCCAACGCACGGCGCGCATCGTCGATCTGGTCGCGAACAACCATCAGATCCAGACGGTTCGTCAGTGCCGAAGCCAAAGCATCCTCCGGCGACGGATAATTCAGTAGCACCGACTCCTCGCTTCCCGCCCCACGCTGCGCCATAACCCCTTGCATCCGGGTCAACTCCCCATCGTCCAGCACAATCCGGCTTCCTGGGGGAAGACCCAGCAACACGGCAAAGCCATCGACCGCCTCGTCATAAGCCTGCCGAGCCGACAAAGTCGTCTGCACCGCGTTCAAATAAGCTTGCCCCGCCTGACCGTACTCGACAATCGACATCCGGTTCGCCTCGAACATCCGATCCGCGCGATCCTTGTTCGTCTTATTGCTCCGTTCCGTAGACTCCGCATTCCAAATCCGCTGCTTGCAAGAGAGCACATTGAAATAAGCCGACGCCACCTGCACTGCGTAGGTCGTCCGGTAATAGGCGAAACGGCGAATCGCATACTGAAGATTCCGCTCAGCCTGGATCAACGGCTCCAGTACCACCGTTTTGCCGGCACCACGCAGCAACGGAATCGATACCGAAACATCCCCCAAAAGCGAACTAGATGTCACATCCCCTTTGAGCAACTGCGCCACATTCAAAGCCAGATTCGCCGACAAAATAGAGCCATTCGAAAGTTTCCTCGATACGCCCGCCCCAGCCTCGCCCGAAAGGCTCCTCGCGTCCGGGTCTCCCGCAAACGCCCCCAGCAGAAAACCACTGAAAGTCGTCTCGAAATCATGCCCCCTCGTATCGAGCGCAAGCGCCGCATTGTAGATTGACTGCTTATGGCTTTGATAGGTTCTATCATTCCTCGCCGCCAGACGGAGCGCATCGGAAAGAGAGAGTTTCAACAAACCATTCGTCGCCACCAGAACATTCGTGGAGACTCGCCAGGAAAGCAGCTGCCGCGCCACCTCATCCATACCCTCGTCCACCGCGCAAATAGCCATTCGCAGCCGCAGACGATCACCAGGTTCCACAAAAGTCAGCAGATTGGTCGACACCCCCAAACGCCCGCAGACCTCCGAAACGCGGTTAGTCCAGACCCTCGCCGATTGCCTCTCCGCCTTTGAAACGGTCATACATCCCGCGAGGGACAGAACCAACGAAAAACCCGCAGAGAGCCCAACCACTGCGGCGAGCACACTGC
>JAXFQS010000094.1:0-3259 GCA_034178815.1 Kiritimatiellia bacterium
TCAATAGGTTTTACATACCGCACGCGTAGAACTTCTCATTCGACCCCCCACTGGTTTGAAACGCGCTCCAAGGGAAAAATGGGGGTCGCCAGTCGGACTAAAACGGTCATTTCTCGAACATATAGAGATAGACCAAGCGAACCTCCGACTGCTCAAATCCTATCTTCCCTATTCCCCGAACGCCCACCTTCCCTGAACAGCCAGGCAGGCGTTTTATTGAGTGATTCGCGCTTCGGCGAGTGGTTGAACTAGACGCCTTCCATAACGAAAGGCAACGCGCCTAGCACATTATATTAGGGCGAATCAGAAAAACCACCCGCCGCCGTCAGCCGAACTACCGCTAATCCTTTTTGCCGCGCGCTAGGCTCTCCATCAAACACTGGGAACATCGGCTTCCAACTCGCGGGCTTTGGCTTGACTGACAATCAAGGCGTAATCCGCTTCGCCACAACGAATGTGCTGCCACATTTCGGGCACTTCGCCCTCTTTCGGTAGCACATTCCCTTCTGCTTGCTCCAACAGGTCGATTGAACCAGTTGCTCGCCTCGAAACGCTTAAGGAGATAATCGAAAAGGGATTCCTTATCTAATGGCTTCCCGGCTATGTGTTGAGCAAGCCATCCGCACCCTGCCGGCCATTCCCCCCTCTGTGGCGCGTGTTCTCCAGCTCCCCTCTTCAAAAAAAGAAGAACCCCGCCTTCAGGCGAGGTTCTTTCTTTTAATGGTGGAGGTAAGGGGATTCGAACCCCTGACCTCTTGCATGCCATGCAAGCGCTCTACCAACTGAGCTATACCCCCATAAAAGTCTTACGCGTCCGGCTTGGTCTTGCGAAGGCCTTGGCCACGATCGCCATCCTTCCACTGACCACGCTTAATCAAGAGATTGACTCGCTCAAAGCGCTTGAGGACATTGCGCTTCTTGGTAATGGTGCTAGACCCTTTAAGGCTGGTATGCTGACTCATCTGCTGAAAAACTCCAATCTCTCGAATGCGGCGTATAGTATCAAATGGTTCCGTTCGTGGCAAGCAAAATCTTCCGGTCGTAGCAAGAAATTTATCCGACTGGTGCCAACCCCTTGCTACTCATGGCGTAAAGCCTCGATAGGATCAAGTCGAGATGCCCGCAAGGCAGGGTAGAGTCCGAATATGACGCCGGTCGCCACGCTGATGCCAAACGCCAAAACCAGACTGTACGGGCGCACGATGGCGGGCATCCCGGAAAATGCCGTCACCGCCAGCGGAATGGTCAACCCAACGATAACCCCCAGTGCGCCGCCCGAAATCGAAATGACACAGGTATTGATGAGAAACTGAATCACGATTCGGCTACGGCGAGCCCCAATTGCACGGCGGATGCCAATCTCACGCGTCCGCTCGGTCACGGAAGCCAGCATAATGTTCATAATGCCAATGCCGCCGACCAGCAGACTAATGCCCGCAATCGTCCCGAGAACAATGTTGTACATCCGCTTCGTCCGCTCGCTCTCCTTTAGCAGCACCAACGGGACATTCATCGCATAGTCGGGCTTGCGGTGGAAGTGGCGCAACATAGCCTCTATCGCCTTTGCCGCCGGCTCAACCTGCCGCATTCCGCCAAGACGGACTATGATTTGGTTTAACTCCACCTTCTCCCCTTCCGTGCTCCGTCCGCCGCCGACAAAACGCATCACCGTCTCCCCAAAGACCCTGCGCCCCGTCGTAATGGGAATGTAGGCGTCCGCCTCCGCGTCGAGCGACTGCCCACCCTCCGCCTTCTCGGACGCCACAACCCCGACCACCTGAAAAATGGTCGAGCCGATCCGTACCCGTTCGCCAATTCCTTCACGCCCCGCCAACAGACGCCTAGCCCCATTCTCCGTCAGCACGCACGCGCTCGACGACTTGTCCAGATCGCGCCGATTCAGTAGCCGCCCGGCAACCAGTTCCCTCGGCACCACCACGAACCAGTCCGGCGTTGTCTCCACCACGCGAATCTGGCAGGAACTCTCCCGCAGCCGGGCTTCGCGCCTCGTCATCCGGGCCGGAACCAACAAATTGACGCCGGGTATTGACTCCCGGATGCGAAGCAAATCGTCCCACAGAAGCCCATAGAGATTCAGCCGCGCAGAACTCGACCCCGTACCCTTTCCGTCCTCCGCCGGAGGCGAAACCGAATCCAGGATGATATTGTTGCACCCAAGCCGCCGGATGCCCTCCAGCGTCTGCTCGCTCGCCCCTTCTCCAACCGCCAACATGGCTATGACGCTCCCCACACCGAAGACCATCCCCAACATCGTCAGGAACGAACGCGTCTTGTGCCGGACAATATCCGTCAGCCCCATTCGGATGAACGGCCACAGGAAGCACAATTGGGCAACCAGCCTCATTGGCGGTTCTCCTTGATGGAGAGCACGCGCCCGTCCTTGATTGTCACCACGCCGCCCGCGTAGGCCGCAATGTCAGGCTCGTGCGTGACCAGTATGATGGTTTTCCCCTGACGGTGAAGTTCCTCGAACAACTCCATAATCTGCACGCTCGTCGCCGAGTCCAGATTGCCAGTCGGCTCGTCGGCCAAAAGCACCGCCGGCTCATTGGCCAAGGCTCGGGCAATGGCCACTCGTTGCCGCTGTCCGCCGGAAAGTTCGGATGGGCGATGGTTCAACCGGTGCGTCATGCAGACCCTGTCGGCAAGCTCTCTCGCCCGCCGGGTGCGCTCCGAGGGCGGCACCCCGAGATAGAGCATCGGCATCTCAATATTCTCCTGCACGGAAAGCTCGGAGATGAGATGGAAACTCTGGAAGACGAAGCCCAAATTCTTCAACCTGTGGTCGCTCAAGGCGTTGTCCTCCATATGCGCCACATTTTCCCCATTGAGCCAGTAGGCACCGGAGGTTGGTCTGTCGAGGCAGCCGAGAATGTTGAGCAGGGTCGACTTGCCGGAGCCCGAAGGTCCCATGATTGCCCAATAGGAGGATCGCCGGAAGGAGAAGGAGACTCCTGCGAGGGCGTGAACCACTTCGTCGCCGACCAAGTAGCTACGGGTCACGGTCTCGACCTTGACGACTTCGTCAACCATTCTCGGGCATCTCCGGACTATCTTCGGGCTTTTCTTCCTTCTCGTCGGGAAGCGGCGGCGCGAGGAGAATCTTCTCACCGGGCTCCAGCCCATCTATGACGCGAACCATCCGGTTGTTATCCAGCCCGAGGGTGATTTGTCTGGGTTCGGGGAAGCCGTTCGGGCCCATCAGGTAGACATAGGGAACGCCGGCAATGCGCACGAC
>JAXFQS010000140.1:0-6066 GCA_034178815.1 Kiritimatiellia bacterium
TCATCCGCGAGACCTACCGTACAGAGTCCACGGGCTGGGGTTGGAAGTGGTCTCAGGCGGACTACTGGAACGACCCGGCACATTCGGGCCGACACGGCCAGCCGCGCCTCGTCTGGGGCAACGCCCGTGCATGGGTCTATACCGACTTCGACGAGTTCGGACACGAGACGCTGCGCATCGAGCAACGTGGCAATGCCGCCGTGTCTTCCAGCTTCCCATACGTCGTCTCCAATGTCCTTTGCAATGCTTCCGTCCTTGCGGACGCGTTCGTAACCGTCCGGGACTTCACGCCGCTTATCGGCGACTCCGGGCATCAGGACGACGCGGCGCGTCCGCGCATCGAGACGCGCTACGTAGTCACAAACGGCGTCGCAACACTAATCGGCCGAACCTGGACTCGCTACACACGCATGAGCCGTGACGGATATGCGGCAGTCAAGAGGGAGACGTGGCGTGCCGCGACGAACGACGCCGAATTTGGCGACGCCGCAAACGCCTATTCGTATGAAATCACGTTTGCCGACACAGGCGATGGGACACCGCTCTTGATGCGCAACGCCGTCGCCGAGGCTCTTGACGAGGATGGCTATCTGACCGTCAACACGTATTATGTTTCTGGCGGAATCCTGTCGCAGACATCGCACAAGTTCTACCAGTCGAACCATCTGCCCACATACGAGGTCGTCGAGCGCAATGCCTCGTATGGCACGATTCTCCGCCGCACAACTCGACTGGTCAATGGCGACACAATCATATCCGACGAAGAATCCGTGTATGACGAAAAGAACCGACTGCGCTCGACAATATATCTTGACGGCACGTCCATTACAAACGCCTACTCCTGCTGCCGCCTCCTCTGGAGCCAAAACCGCGAAGGCCGCAAAACGCTTCGCTCCGCCGAAACAGGCACTGACCATCTCTACAACGCCACAGAGGACGTATGGCTAAGCGAAATCTCAACGAACGGCCAGTATCGCGTCACGCAGCACTTCTACGACGCGCTTGGACGCGAAACGAATACGGTGGTGTATGCTGGGACGACGCCCGGCGAGGCGACGACAGCCGCCGCATCAAACGGAAAGGCCGTCTCGACCATCATGACCGTCTATCCCTACGGTGGTAGCGATTACGCCGTCCACACGGACGAGCGCGGCAAAGTCACAGTTGTTCGACAAGATATCCTCAACGATTGCATGGAGACAGGCGAGGCTGTGTTCACCAATGGCGTGGAGGTCGTCAAGACGACGAGCCGCTACTACTTTGGCGGCGGCTCGTCGATGCGCCGCGAGTGGGACGGGAACAAGTGGACGGAGGAGCACCGTTTCACGGACTACGACGCCGATGGCAGGCGCATCGAATACGTGGTCACGGAATCCTACGACTGCGGTATCGTCACGAACTCCATCTCGACATACGACCTCCTTGGCCGGCTCGTCACCAGAACGGTTCCCGGAGCGAATGGCTCGACGATTGTTTCCGCAAACACATACGATGGCGCATCGTCGCGCATGGTTTCGACTTCGACCACGGGTTCTCCCGTCGTGACCTACGGCTACAATTTGCGAGGCGAACGTTCAAGCATGATGCAGGATGGCAAGTCGATCTTGAATGACACGTTCTACGAGACAATCGGCCAGCAGGTCTATCGTGTCACCACCTCGGTGAGAATGACGGGCAGCGTCACCAACTCTGTGCAGGTTCGCAAGGTACAGCTGACAGGGCTTTCTGATGCCCTACGCAGCCGCACGGTGTCCGTCGCGGCATCTGGGCGCGAAACCGTGACGGAGACGGCGTTCGATACGGGCACTGGCATCCTGACTTCTGTTTCTCAGACCGAAGCCTCAACTCCTGTGACCGTGCGGTCGATCTGTGGCGTCACGCTCGACCAGACGTCCATCGACGGGGCAAGCGAGATGTCCTACGATGCGCTCGGACGCAACGTCGCCGTGGCGGCGTCGGACGCATCCGGCGCGACGAACCGCGTTGACAGCCTTGAATACGACCCGTCGGGGAACGCAGTACGGCGCATCACGGACTTCCGGGACGGGCGCGTCGCGGAAGCGACGGCTGAATACGATATGCTGAATCGGGAAGTGCGGCGGACGGACGCTCTCGGAAACGAGACCGTGACCGGCTACGATCCGCTTGGCCGCACGGTCTCCACGAGCGGAGACGCCTATCCGATCCTGTCCGGCTTCGATTCCGCAGGACGCAAGACGCACGGCTTCACGACACGCGACGGCGGCGCGACCTGGGACGAGACGCAATGGGAATTCGACCCTGCAAGCGGTGTGAATACGGCGAAGCAGTATGCGGACGGTTCGCGCGTCGCATACTCCTACACGGACAATGGGAAGAAGACGCGCACGACATGGGCGCGGGGCGTGTGGAAACAGCACGCCTACAATGTACGCAACCTCGTGAGCGGCACGACCTACTCCGGGACGGCTACGCCGTCGGTCGCTTACACATACGCGGATTCCGGCAAGACCGCATCGGCGACACTCTCGGACGGCACATCCTACGCCTACGGCTACGACGACAGGCTACTGAACACGAACGAGAGTGTAACCGTCGGCGGCGAGGCGTTCTCCGTCAATCGGACATTCGACGAGTTCCGGCGCGCCCAGGAGACGGCGGTCGTCATCACGAACGTCAGGCATTCGGCGAAGGTTCGCCTCTATGATTCGGAGGATCGCGTGTGCGGCTATGCGCTCACGAACGCGGCGGGGCGGGGCGTGTCGGTGTCTCTCGCCTACGACGGTTCGTATGTGACGAACACGGTCTACACCCTGCCGAACGGGAGCAGCTTCTCCGTCAGGCTGTCGCGTGAGGCGGGCCGCAGGAACCTTGTCACGAGACGCGACTATTTCTTCGGCGGACAGTCGATCTACTGGTATGAGTGTGATTTCGACCTTTTGGGCCGTCCGACAAATGCCGTCGATTCCGCCATGCTTGCTCACGTCTACGACTATAACAATCGCAACGAACTGGTGTCTGCGATAAGCGGAACTAACTCTTTTGCGTACGCCTACGACACCATAGGCAATCGTAAATCGGTCTCCGTTAATTCAGCGACGAAGTCATATTCGGCCAACAATCTCAATCAATACACTTCCATTATCTACGACTCCGTACATCCGCGTGAACCAACTTACGATGCGGACGGAAATCTGACGGAAGACGGTAGATATTCATACACATACGATGCGGAAAACCGACTCGTGTCAGTTGCGCCCATTACTCCGGTGAATGGCGATTTGTCGGTTCTGAACACTTACGACCATAGGCATCGCCGTATCCTGAATCGCGTCATGCGCTACGACAACGGCGAATGGGTGTTGGCGCGAGTCCACTCATTCGCATATGATGGAAGCAACATCGTTTTGGAGCGTATCGTGTATGCGAATGGAGAGTCGCACACCGTAGAGAACTTCTGGGGCAATGACCTTTCCGGGTTGGAGGACGGTGCCGGAGGCGTCGGAGGGCTGCTTGCCGTCAGCGTCGATGGTGCATATTGTTTCCCATGTTGCGACAACAACGGCAACATCACCCGATACATCAGCGAGGATGGTTTGGTTGTTGCACAGTTCACATATGACCCATATGGTAATGTCTTGGAGCAGGCAGGTGCGGCAGCTGATTTTCTGCGATTTAGATTTAGCACAAAATACACCGATTCAGAAGTTGGGATCGTTTCTTACCTGAAGCGTTTTTATGCCGCGTCTGACGGTCGGTGGCTCAATCGAGATCCTTTCAACGAGAGGGGCGGTGAGAACCTATATGCATTCTGCCAAAATGATCCTCTACTTTACTTCGATCCCAATGGCGAGTCGTTTGAAGACTTTTCAAATTTCTGTGCCGGGGCCGGAGATTCATTATCGTTCGGTATAACAAGAATTTTGCGGCGTGGAATCAATCGGGTGATAGAGGGCGATTGGGATGACCCTGCCGATGTTGAAAGTTCCGCTTATTCTGCCGGGGAATATACGGAAGTTGCCGTCGAAATCGTTGTTTCTCTTGGTGGTGCGACTCTTCGCCATGTTGCAAAGCATTCTTCAAGACAAGTGCTTGAAAAAGGAGCGCGAAAAGCTTATAGAAATGCACATAACATTTCAGGTGGGGTTGTGCATCATATTAACCCTATTAAAGGACATCCCCCCGTTAAAGGAATGCAGGGGGGGCAGATTGCACGATATCCGCTTCCTTTTGAGTGGGCCGCTCGCGGAGAATGGAATTTGACATGGTACGCTAATGCGGCGGAACATACTGCTGCGCACAGACGGATGATGCAATTGGAGTCGATTGACCAATTTAGGGAGATAACAATTGGAACGCGGCAATTGGGTAATACATTGATCAATCGCTTAAATTCGTCAAGCGATACCAAGTGCTGGGACTCCATAGATTTGAATGTTTATTTCTACCACCTGAGTGATGGTGGCGTAAACATAAATGGCATTCCTGAAAGCGTGTCCATTTCCATTGAAGAAACGAGGAGAGAACAATGACAGCAACACTCATTATACTCTGCATAGGCGCCAACCTTCTTTTCTTTCTATTGCGACGATGGGAAGCAAAGGAAAAGCCTAGTCCGAACTACATTCCCGATTATGGACTCAAGGCTGAATTGAAGGAGCAAGTTTCGTCTGTAATAGCGAAATACGGGGTGAAAGCGACTTCGCGATTATCATCTGCGCTTGCTCTGCCACGCGTAATCAGATTATTTTTCGACAAATATGAGAACCTTTGTCTAGACGGTGATGGTGTTGTTCTTTCGAGAGCTTTTCTTGAAACCCCTTATCGTGGTAACGATGGTTTCTTTCAGATTGGAACATTGTCATACGGTGAAGATACCATTCTGGTTCGGAAAGAACAATCCGATGACAACATCTACATAGTTGGCTGTGAAGATGATAATCCTGCTAAACCGGCGGTTTATGCAACCAGCTTTGAGAATTTTATCGCCATGTGCATTGGTGAATATCTAGAGGACGAGAAAGGAGCGAAGGAGCCATGAGCAAGAACAAGACACTGTCGGCAGCGAAGAACGGCGAGTCCTACACGCAGTACGCCGATTATATCCCGTCATGGTCGAATCGCGGCGCGACGAACAAGGACTGCCAGATGTTCTGTCATATGCATAGCCGCGCGAAAGGAAACAGGTGAAAAGGCGAAGTCATAGGCGCATTCAATGCGCTCGTGCGATATCCTCCCGCAAACTAATGCGGGACGCATATCGTCGTTCGCTCGTGACGGGAATTGAAAGTTCCGTCAGCGGCAATGTAATAGAAAGCCTCGCCTACACATACGACGCGCTCAACCGCCCGACAGCCCGCAATGCCGACGCCTTCGGCTACAACGACCGTAGCGAGGTGACGAATGCAGTCGTTGCCGGGATATTGGAGAGACACGATTACGACGAGATAGGCAACTCGCTCTGGGCGACCTGCGGGAACGCCGGATTCTACTACACGGCGAACTCGTGCAATCAGTATTACAACGTGTATTACACGGATGACTTAAACTGTCCATCGGATCAAGTTGCCTCCGCATACGACTTGGATGGAAACATGACGCAGTTCGGTGGATGGACTTACGCCTACGACGCGGCTAACCGCCTCAAGACCGCATCGACGAACGGCGTTGTTGTGCTAACGAATTTCTACGATGTGAAATCGCGCCGTGTCAAGAAGGTGACGGCGGAGTCCACGACAACCTTCTTCTACGACGACTGGAATCTCATCGAAGAGTGCATCGCCTACACGAACGGCACGACATCGACAATCCACTACTACTGGGGGAAAGACCTCTCCGGCACGTTGCAGGGCGCTGGCGGTGTCGGCGGACTCCTCTACTTCACGGTCGATGGCGCAATTTATATTCCGTTCTACGACAACAACGGCAACATCACCCGCTACCTCGATTCCACAGGCGAAACCGTTGCCACCTATACCTACGATGCCTTCGGCAACACCATCTCCCAATCTGGCCCGCTCACCGACTTCTTCCGCCACCGCTTCTCGACAAAGTACTTTGACATCGAAACTGGACTTTACTACTACG
>JAXFQS010000123.1:0-3166 GCA_034178815.1 Kiritimatiellia bacterium
ATGTGTTAGTATCTGCTAAATTGGCGGCCGGCGCGGGAGTTTGGCACCTTCGTGGGCGCTTCTCGGGTAAGTTGGGAGGGGGTTGGCGTGTAGGTTCGGGGGGCGGTCGTGCGCAGGTGTCGGGGTCGGTGAAATGCAACAGGCGCCGGGGCGGGTGGCCTCGGCGCCTGCAGGGGAATGGGTTTAGGCTAGGAGGGTGGAGGCGGTCATCTCGGCGGGTTTGGGAATGCCGAGGAGTTGGAGAACGGTGGGGGCAATGTCGGAGAGTTTGCCCTTGGGAACGAGGGTTTTCCCCGGCGCGTCTTTGGCCACATAGATGCAGGAGACGAGGTTGAGGGTGTGGCTGGTCTTGGGGAGACCCGTGGCGTAGTCGACCATCTGCTCGGCGTTGCCGTGGTCGGCGGTGATGAGAATCTGGGCGTCGAGTTCGAGGAGCCGTTCGACAGCCTTCCCGACGCATTCGTCGACGACTTCGACGGCTTTGCGGGCGGCCTCCTGGTCGCCGGTGTGGCCGACCATGTCGCAGTTGGCATAGTTCACCACGATGAACCCGTAGGGGTTGTTCTCAAGCCGCCGGAGGAGTTCGTCGGTGACATTGTAGGCCTCCATTTCGGGGTGGCTGGCGAAGGTGGCGGGGTCGAACCGGCTGGGGATGTCAACTTGATCCTCACCCTCGGAGGGTTTGGTGGATTTGCCGTTGAAGAAACTCGTCACATGGCGGAATTTCTGGGTTTCTGCTAGGCGCAGTTGACGCAATCCAGCCTTGGAAATGACTTGCCCGAGGAGGTTGTCCATGCCGCCACCAGCGCCCATCGCGCCAAGCAGGTAGTCCTGGAATTCGTCCCAATAGCGGGTGAAGCCGAGATAGGTGGTGTGGGGGCGGCGGGTGCGCGTGCCGGGGTAGTCTTCGCAGACGAAAGCCTGGGTGAGTTGTATGGCGCGATCCTGGCGGTAGTTGGTATGCATGATGCAGTCGCCGTCTTGGATGCCGGTGTAGTCGCCGATGATGTAGGGGGGGATGTATTCGTCGGTCATGGGGGTGCCGTCGGGCGTCTGGTCGTTGGTGTAGGACTCATTGACGGCGGCTTGGGGTGTGTTGGCGTGGCGTCCGGTGGCGTTGACGAGGGTCTCGTAGGCTTGGGAGGTGAGGGTGTAGTTCTTGGAGCGGTCCATGGCGTAGTAGCGGCCCATGACGGTGCCGACGGTGCAGTTGCCGACGGGGGCTATCTCGCGTTGGAGTCGGGCGAGGTATTCGAGTGTGCTGCGGGGGGGGGTGTCTCTGCCGTCGAGGAAGGGGTGGACGACGATTTTCCCGGTTGGGTTGTCGGCGCGGGCGCGGCGGATGAGTTTGTAGAGGTGTTCTTGGTGGGCGTGGACGCCTTCGTCCTGGAGGAGTCCGAGGAAGTGGAGGGTGGATTGGTTTTGCTTCCAGTGTTGGATGAGGTTGGTCCATTTGGGGGACTGGAAGAGTTCGCCGGAGGTCAGTCCGTCGTCGATGCGTTTGAGTTCCTGGATGACGATGCGTCCGGCGCCCATGTTGAGGTGTCCAACTTCGGAGGAGCCTTGGTAGCCGTCTGGGAGTCCGACGGCTTCGCCGCAGCAGTCGAGTTTGCACCAGGGATAGCGCATGGTGAGTCGGTCGATTACGGGTGTTTTGGCGAGGAATACGGGGTTGCCGTCGGCTCGGGGGTTGAGGCCCCAGCCGTCGCGGATGATGAGTGCGACGGGTCTCATTGGGTGTGTCTCCTGGTTGGGTATGGGGCTCGCGTGGTTTCGGGATGGTTGCGCGGGCGTTGGGGGGTATTCTACCATTTCCGCGGGGGTGGGGCAAGCGCGGGGGCGCGGGGCGGGGGGAAATGTTGGGCGGAGGTGTGTTGGACGGGTGGGCGGGGGTAGGCAGGAAGGGGCGGGGATGGTTGGCATCTCCGCCCCTTGAGGGTTGGTTGGATGGTCGGCAGGCGGTTAGTAGGAGGCGGTCAGGGCGATGCCGCCGTAGACGAGGGTGGGGTCGCCGTCTTCGTTGACGATGTCGTAGTTGTCGCGGTCGACCTGGGTGGAGACGATGAGGTAGGGGGAGAGGGTGAAGTGTTCGCCGAGGGTGAGGTCGAAGCGGGCAACGAGGCGGGCGTCTTTGAGGGTGGTTCGTCCGCGGTCGAAGTCGTAGCGGTTGCGCAGGGCGTTGCCGCCGGCGATGCCGCCTTCGAGGGAGAAGTCGAGCAGGTCGTCGAGGAGGGTGAAGGTGTGGCCGATGGTGAAGTCGAGGTAGCACGCGCCGTCCTCGTTGTCGATGTCAATCTCAAGGGCGAGCGCGGGCCTCAGGAAGAGATCCGGCAGCCCCAGCCCGAGGTTGATGAATTGGGTGTCGGGCATGTCGGTGCAGGCGTGGGGGTGGAACTCGTAGGTGTAGTTCACCGAAGCCTCTACCGGGCCGAACTGGTGGCTCAAGGTCGGCCCGAAGGTCAGTTCCTGATACTTCAGGCGGCGATTGCCGTAGCCCGCCTTGCGCCCGTAGTCCGTCAGATCCCAGATGCCGGCTATCTCGAAGGAGACCGGGCCGGCGCCAATGACGGCCGCCGGCATAAAGACCGGCTGGTCATTGTCCACAAGACCGTAGGTGGTCTGCTTCGAGCAGAAGTCGAGCGTCACTTCCGCCTGCGGAGCCCAGAAGGATTCCTCCTCCTCGACGAGCGCCTCCTCGGGAACCTCACCCGCCGGCGGCGCCGCCTCCTCCGCAGAGACAGTTGCGGCGGTCAGCGCACAGAGGGCAAGAGCGAAACGAATCGGTTGAATCATGGATGCTATTCTTTCATCTGGTCGGTGGTTGATGCAATACTGGTCTTCGTACTGCGGCCAAGGACGCCGAAAACGGCTGCAATGACCGAAAGGATAACAATCGGAAGGATAATCCACAGGGCTTCATGGGCAACCGAGATTTGATAGTAGAGCGTCGCCACGCACCACCCCAGAACGGTCAAATATCCCGCCAGCAACGCCCCATATCCACTGCCCGCCTCCCTGAGAATCGTCGCCATCGCCGCCAGGCACGGCACATAGAGCAGGATAAACAGCAGATAGGCAAACGCCTGGTGCCCCGAGCCGAACTTCCGGCGCAACGCAGAGAGCACCGACGCGTCCGCCCCCGTCTCCTCCGCCACGCTCTGCTCGT
>JAXFQS010000008.1:0-22705 GCA_034178815.1 Kiritimatiellia bacterium
CGCAGCATTTTTTGTATTTCTTGCCGGAGCCGCAGGGGCAGGGGTCGTTTCGGCCTATTTTGGGGGTTTCGCGGCGGATGGGCTCGGGGCCGACGATTTGGCCGTCCTGGAAGATCCAGTCGCCTGATTTGCTGCGGGCGAATTGGGCGATTTCGTGGTGTTGGAAGTCGGTCTCTTTGATGCTGTAGTGGGCGATGAATTCGACGAGGCCGACGGTGTCGTCGGGGCCGCCGGCTTCGGTTCTGAGGACTTCGATGCCGCCCCAAGTGGAGGTCTCGGCCCACTTGCGAGTGTTGTCGCGGTCGAACTCTTTGCGGACGAGGTCGGAGGAGGTTTTGTAGAGGTAGTCGATATCGACTTTGGCGTAGGCGGAGTAGCGCGAACGCATGAGGGCTTCGGCGGTGGGGACTTTTTCGCCGGCGACGATGTAGCGGGCGCAACAGTCGTCGTAGGGTTTTCCGGAGCCGCAGGGGCAGAGGTCGGTTTGGTTCATGAGGGGTCTTTCGTGAAGGTTGGGTTCAGCCAAGGACGGAGTGGAGTTTGCGGAGTTTTTCGAGGGCGGCGCCGAGTTCCGCTCTCTTGGCGCGCTGTTGTTCGACGATAGGAGCGGGGGCCTTGGCGGTGAAGGCGGGGTTGGCGAGTTTTGCGTCGATGGAGCGGATGAAGCCTTCGGTCTTGGCGATTTCGGAGGCGAGGCGGGCGCGCTCGGCGGCGATGTCGACGAGTCCGTCGAGGGGAAGGAAGATGGTGCCGAGGCGGCAAACGGTCCCGGGCATGGGGCGTTCGGGATGGGTCTCGACGAAGGTTAGTTCCTCCGCCCTCAACTGGTTGGCGAGGGTGGCCCGCTGGGATTCCAACCTTTGGGGGTCGGAGGTTTGTATGATGTAGGCGATGGGTTTGGAAGGGGCGATGCCGTATTCGCTACGCAGGGCGCGGCCGGCGGTGACCATCTCGCGGCGGGCTTCGACGAACTCGCGCACGGCGTCGGTCGCCCCCCAGCGGGCGCAGGCATCGGCGGAGAAGGGTTTGGGCCAAGAGGCTTTCATAATGGTCTGCCCATCCGGGGCGAAGCCCATTTGATGCCAGAGCTCTTCGGTCACGAAAGGCATGTAGGGGTGGAGCATCTTGAGCGCCTGGCCGAAGATTGAGGCGATAATCGCGAGCGTCTGGCTGCGGCGGCGCGGGTCGTCCCCGTAGAGATCGGCCTTGGCGTACTCAAGATACCAGTCGCAGATGTCCGTCCAAATGAAGTCGTAGATCGCCAACGCGCCGTCCTGAAGCCGGTAGTGCTCCAAATGGGCGTCGAGCGCCCCGAGCGTCCGATTGAAAACCGCCAGCAAATGCCGGTCGTCGTCGCTCAGCAGCGAAGCATCCAGATGCAACTCCCCCGCTCCAAGCGCCTGATAGTCCAGTTCCGGACACTTGTCCGCGTGCAGACGGATGAAGCGCCCCGCATTCCAGATCTTCGTGGCAAAGTTCCGCCCAATCTCGAACTTCTCCAGGCTCACCCGGCTGTCCACCTCCAGCGAAGTAATCAACGCCAGACTGAAACGCAGCGCATCGGCGGAATACTTCTCGATGATTTCCAGCGGGTCGAGCGAATTGCCCAACGACTTGGACATCTTCCTGCCCTTGTCGTCGCGCACAATACCGTGTATGACGATGTTCCGAAAAGGCGGCGCCTGCATAAACTCGTAGCCAGCCATCATCATCCGGGCAACCCAGAAAAAGATGATGTCCGGGGCAGTCACCAAGTCGGTTGTCGGGTAGTAAAACTTCAAATCCTTCGCCTCCGCGTCTGGCCATCCAAGCGTGGAAAAGGGCCAGAGCCAAGACGAGAACCAGGTATCGAGCACATCAGGATCCTGCTCGATGCCTTCCTTCGCGCCGCACGCGGGGCAGGCAACGGGCGGCTCGGGAGATGCCCATTCGTGTCCACAGGAGCAGGTATAGACGGGGATGCGGTGGCCCCACCAAATCTGGCGGGAGATGCACCAGTCGCGGATGTTTTCCATCCAGTTGAAGTAGATGTTTTCCCACCGCTTCGGGTGGAATTTGACGGTGCCGTTGCGGACGGCCTCCAGGGCGGGTTTGGCCAGCGGTTTCATCTTGACGAACCACTGTTTGGAGAGCCTGCTTTCGACGACGGTGTGGCAACGGTAGCAGTGTCCGACTTGGTTGCTGTAGGGCTCGACTTTGACGAGATAGCCCTCTTTTTCTAGGTCTTCGACGATCTTTTTGCGGCAGTCGAAGCGGTCCATCCCTGCGTATCTTCCGGCGGCTTCGTTCATAGTACCGTCGCCGTTCATAATATTGAGGATGGGGAGATTGTGGCGTTGGGCGACCTGGAAGTCATTGGGGTCGTGAGCGGGGGTAATTTTCACCACTCCAGTACCGAATTCGCGCTCGACATAGTCATCTTCCACGATAGGAATCTCGCGGTCGCAAAGGGGCAGGATGACCCGTTTCCCCCGAAAGGCGGCGGTACGGTCGTCCTTTGGATTGATGGCGACGGCGGTATCGCCGGGGAGGGTTTCGGGTCTTGTGGTGGCAACAACGACTTCGCCTCCGCCGACGACGGGGTAGCGTATGTGCCAGAGGAAACCTTCGTTGGGTTCGTGCTCGGACTCGTCATCGGCGAGGGCGGTGCCACACCTAGGACACCAGTTGACGATATAGTTCCCGCGGTAGATTAGCCCCTTTTGGTAGAGGTCGCAGAAGACTTTACTCACGGCCTTGGAGAGGCCTTCGTCCATAGTGAAGCGTTCGCGCCGCCAGTCGCAACTGGCACCGAGTTTACGCTGCTGGCGTACGATAGTTCCGCCGAATTTCCGGCGCCACTCCCAGACGCGTTCGATGAAGGCTTCGCGCCCGAGATCCTGCCGCCGCCGGCCCTCCTTCTTGAGGTCTTTTTCGACAACATTCTGGGTAGCGATGCCGGCGTGGTCCGTCCCCGGAACCCAGCAGACATTGCGCCCCTGCATGCGGCGGTAGCGCACGAGCACATCCTGAATCGTCTCATTGAGCGCGTGGCCCATATGGAGAATGCCCGTGACATTCGGGGGCGGGATGACAACCGAGTAGGGTTCGCCCCCCTCCTCCGGCTCGCTGTGGAAACACCCGTGCTCCTCCCAGAAGCGATACCACTTTTCCTCTACCGACTTCGGATCGTAATTCTTGTCCATCTTTGGTTCCGCGACAATGCTGAATGCTAGGTCGCCTATCATACCGAATTTCCGTCCCGTTTGCAAGGCGCGAATCCGCCACGCCCCCGACGAAACGCCCCCGCGCCGCCCCGCACCCGCCCTGACAGATGCCAACTCGGCGCACGGCATCCTGCCAACCTTTTCACCCGACAGGTGCCAACCTCACGCCCCCGATGGTAGACACCTCCGCCCCCCCTTCGTGCCTACCCGCCACCCCCTAACGGTTCTTATTCTCGCGCACCCAGCGAAACGCCGTCGGCACATCCACGAACGACTCCCCCGTGATAAACTCATACTCCGCCAGCGCCGCCTCCGCCGCCCTAAGCGCTTCATACCCGTTGACCAGTTCAAGCCGGATCGTTGGCAATCACGCTCTCCACAGCGGTCTTCTGCTCCTTGAGGTAGGAGGTCAGAGCCTGCCCCCGGCCTCGGCATTGTCGAGTTGCTTGATTCCGCCAACCAAACTACCAATGGACTCCTGAAGAGCGGGGCCAGTCACGCCTAGGAGCGCTTCGAGTTCCTACTTGGTGGCAACAGCGTCTTTGGCGACGGACTTCCACTCGTTGAACTTGTCAGAGGTAGTCTTACTCGCCTGAAGCTCGAACTTGTCCTCGCTAAGGACGAGTTTGGCAAGGTATCCGGGGAGCTCCTTGGAGGTGGCGGCGAGCGGCGTATTTCCGGAGGCAACGGCGGGGGCTATCGAGCGCAGCGATGCGGGGAATCGGTTGGTAGCATCCGGGGGGATTCTCGGGTACCGCTAGGAGGCGCGCGCGGCAACCTCCGGGAGGGTCGGGTTGCTACCTTTCGGGATGAAAGGTGTGCAGGGAAATCTAGACCGGAAGGCAAATCGCGGCTGGCAGATTGGGGATTGTTCCGCCAGCCCGAAAGGTCACTCGTCCACGGGCGGAGCGGGTGGGCGACCGATGGCGCGCACGAGGGCTTCGAGGGTGGTGGCGGGGTGGGGCGGGCAGCCGGGGATATAGAGCATCGGAGCGGGGAGTCCGCTCTCGCGCCAGCCGTCGAAGCCGCCGCAAGTCTGGGGCGATTGGGCGTAGAGCCCGCCGGAGATGGCGCAGGCGCCGGAGAGGACGATGGCGCAAGGGCGAGGCATAGCATCGTAGGTCTTGCGCAGGGCGAGGGCCATATTGCGGGTCACCGGACCGGTCACCAGGATGGCGTCGGCATGGCGAGGCGAGGCGACAATCTGAATCCCGAAACGCCCCATATCCCACGCCAGCGTCCCGAGCACATTGAAGTCCAATTCGCACGCCGCGCACCCGCCCGCCGAGACCTGACGAATCTTGAACGACTGGCAGCAGAGCCCCGTGAACTCCGCATCGGGATTGCAGCCCGGGCGGTACGCTCCTTCGCCCGCGCGCACCACCAAATCGTCACGCCGGAAGGTCGCCAGACGGTACTCTCGGGTGAAGCGGATACGCGGGCAAACCTCCGCGCAGCGCCCGCAGAAGGTACACCGACCAAGGTCGATCGACGGTCTCCCCTCGCCATCCGCCAAGACCGCTTGCGCGGGACAAACCGAGGACGCCAAACGCCGGTCTTCGGGCGTCGCCGAGGCATCAATCACCGGCCGCCCGCGGAACGAAGGGGGCAGATTCGGCGGCGTCGCGGGGAATGTCCCCGTGCGGTACTTCTGGCGCAGGCGGGCAAGGAAAGAGGCTATCATTCTGAAAACTCCAGGCTAGAGATCCGTGCCGCAATAGGAGAGATTGAAACTCTTGTTGCAGATGGGAAAGTTCGAAATCTGCTCCCCCCTCAAGGCAAACGCCAGCCCCGTCCAGTTGCGGAACGAAGGGTCTACAATCTTATACCGCCGGAAGCGCCCCGAACCATCCGTCAGCCCCACATGAACCAACTCCCCGCGCCACCCCTCGACCACCGAAACCGCCAGACTGTTCGCCGCAAGCGGACACCTCGCAGGCTCCGCCGAGGCGATTCCCGCGCCAGCCCCCGCCACCTCCGCAAGAACCCGCTCCAGCCAGTCGAACGAAGCCGACAACTCCAGTCGCCTCTGCCTCGCCCGGCAGAAGACATCCCCCAAAACCTCCCCATCCTGAAAAGCCGGCAACGGTGTCGACGCATACGGCACCACCCCCGGAAGCGGAAAGTCCGCCCGCGCATCGTACGCCAGCCCAGACGCCCGCGCCGCCAACCCCGTCAACCCCAACTCGCGCGCCCGCCGCAGCGGCACCCGCCCAGTTTGCTCCAGCCGGTCAAGCACACTCGGCGCATCGAACATCAGCGCCAAAGCCCCCTCCAAATCCCTTCGCGCCGCACGCAATCTCAAGAGCGCCTCCCCCGCCGTCGCAGGCGCCAGCCCCACCCGCGAACCACCGGGAACCAACGCATTCCGCCCAAACCGGTTCCCCGTCAACAAAGCCGTCAGATTGAGCAAATCACCCCTAATCCGCCCGCAAAAAGAAGCCGTCGGCAAATACGCCACATCACCCGCCAACGCCCCCAAATCCCCCGTATGGTTCGCCACCCGCTCAAGTTCCAAAAGCACCGACCGGAGCAGCAGAACCTCCTCCGGAACCGCCAGTCCCCCAAGCCCCTCCATCAGCGCACATCCCGCCCACGCAGAGGCAACCGTCGCGTCCCCGGAAACCGTCTCCAGCCACGGAATCGTGCGCACCTCAGGCCCCCCCTCCAGCAGACGCTCCACCCCCCGGTGCTGATACCCCAGCGAGATTTCCAGATGAAAGACATCCTCCCCCAGACACTGGAAACGGAAGTGCCCCGGCTCAATCACACCCGCATGCACAGGCCCGACCGCCACCTCGTGCGCCGCACACCCCTCAAGCCGGAAATTGTCCGCCACCCCCGGCAGAATCCGCTCGCGAGGGAAAGCATTCCGACCGTTCCACGCCTCGTGGAATCGTATCGGCTTGAGCCACGGATGACCGGCAGGAACGACCCCGTACTGCTCCGCGATTTCCCGTTCGAACCAATCCACCATCGGCAACAGAGGCGTAAACGAAGCATACTGCTCCCGACACAGCGCAGAGCCCAGAAACAGCCTTTTCCCCGCCGCATCGCCCAGCACCGACACCAGCCGAAAAAGCCCATCTCCCGCCTCCTCCGGAACCGCGAAAAAGGCCAGTACGCGGCAAGCAGGCGCCCCCATCGCCGCCAACATCTCGTCGCGCAACTCGGGCAGCGACAGCACCGGAACCTGGTCGAACGCGACCGGACGAGCATTAAAGGTTTCAAGCAACTTCACGGCAGGCCTCACTCCATAAAGGTAAAGCAGAGCACCCCAAAGAGCAAGGCCGAAATCCCCAGCAGCAATGCCGGCGCGATGGCCAGTCCCTTGGGCAGAACGCAGAGTGGCAGCTTCCCTTCCGCCGGCTCGCCCATAACCATCCCCAGCACCGACTGCATCATTCCACAGAAGAGCGCCAGGAGCGAGATTCCGGTCAGCAGACAGAGTACCGGCCGCGCCACCAGTTGGCGAATTAGGGCATACTCGCCGACAAAGAGCGCGGAGGGCGGCATGGCGGTAATCATCAGCGCGCCAACCAGCCAAAGGACCGCTTGCGCGGGGTGCGTCGAGAAGAGACCCTTTACCGCCCCGATGCTCCTTGTCCCCCACGCCAACAGGATGTTCCCGGCCACCAAGAAGAGCGCAACCTTCACCAGCGAATGGCCGGCGAGGTTGACCAGATAGGCCCCGCCGCAAGGGCTTTCGCGCAGAGCGAAGAGCATCAGTACCAGCCCCATGTTCTCCACGCTTGAGTAGGCCAGCATCCGCTTGTAGTCGGTCTGGCGGATGATAAAGAGCGCCGCCACGGCAACCGAGAAGGCGCCAAAGAAGAGCATCATGTCGTTGATGAACGGCACCAGTTCCGCAGGCGCGAAGGCGGCTATTCGGGTCAGGGCGAGGAAGGCGCAATTGAGTAAGGTTCCCGAGAGGAGGGCGGAGGCGACGGCGGGCGCCTCGCTGTGGGCATCTGGGAGCCATGTGTGGAAGGGGGCAAGGCCCATTTTGGTGCCGTAGCCGGCAAGGGCGAGGATGAATGCCGCCTTGTACCAGACGGGGTTGATGGCGCCGTTCCGGGCAAGATGCTGGGCATGGCCAAGGAGCATGGTGCCAAAGAGCGCCAGGGCAATGCCGACAGAGCAGATGAGCAGGTATTTCCACATGGCTTCGAGGGACTCGGCCGAGCGGTGGAAGCAGATGAGCGGTGCGCTGAAGAGGGTGGTGGCTTCGACGGCGACCCAGACGAGGCCGGGGTCGCGGGCAACGGCTACGAGGGTCATGGATCCAAGGAAGGCCCAGAGGCAGGTCAGGAAGGGGCGGCTAGCCATCACGCGGCGGGCGTCGGAGCGGCCTTCAATCTGGCGCGCGAGGGGAATCCACTGCTGGGCGTGGGCGACGACGGCGAAGTAGAGGAATGAGGTGAGGAAGAGAACGAGGCGGGAGGAACTATCGAGTTGCTCGTGGGGGAGTCTCAGGCAGGCCAGGAGGGTAATCAGAAGGTGTGCGGCGGCTCCGACGAGGGCGAGGCGTTCGGCGGCGCGGTGGGTTCGTCCGAGGGCGAATGTGAGCAGGGAGAAGAGGAAGGGGGTGGCAACCAGGAGGGTGGTCATGGGGGTTCTATCTGCGGGTTGTGGTGTCGCCGAGGCGGTTGAGGCGGTCGGTGTCGATGTGGGCGAATTCGCGGTTAATCTGGAAGATGGCGATGCCCATGACGAAGACGAGCACGAGGACATCCAGGAGGATGCCGAGTTCAACGAAGATGCCGTATTCCATCATCAGCCCGGCGCCGAAGACGGTGATGCCGTTCTCAAGCATCAGGAAGCCGATGACTTGGGTGATGGCTTTGCGGCGGGCGACAATTATAAAGAGGCCGGCACCGATTGTGGCGAGTGCGACGGGGATGGTCAGGGCGCAGGCGAGGCCGTCGGCGATGTGCAGGTGCGAGGCGGCTAGGAAGGAGGCGGCGACGATGAGGAATTGGACGGCGACGGAGAGGGGGTAGCCGACGAAGGGTTCGAGTTCGCGCTTGACGGAGGCTTGGCGCATGGCGTAGACCATCAGGGCGGGGAGGGCTATGCCTTTGACGAGGGTGTTGGTCAGTGCGACGCCCCACAGTTGAAGGGAGGAGATGCCGCCGCCGGTTTGCCAGACGGCCAGGGGCAGCAATCCGATGAGCAGGCCTTGGATTCCGGCGACTTTGATGCAGTGGAGCAGGCGGCTGGAGGCGACGAGCACGAGGTTGCTTGCGAGTATCAGTGCGAGGAGGAGTTCGGCGGTCTCTGGCATGGGGCGTTCCTAAAAGGCGGTGAGGAGGATGAGGGCAATGAGGGCGGCGGCGAAGGCGCCGAGAAGGAGTTGGGGGACTTTGAGGAAGCGGGCGCGGGCGAGGCTCGACTCGATGGTTCCGACGAGGATTCCGCTGGCGAGGGTGGCGCCTGTCCAGAGCAGGGCGTGTCCGTGCGCGGGGAGGCCGGGGATGGCGGGAAGGAGCAGGAGGATGAAGAAGCCGGAGAGAAGCCAGAGTTTGAGGGAGGCTGCGTAGAGGACGAGCCCCAGTTCGGGGCCGGCGTGGTCGAGAACCATCGCCTCGTGAACCATAGTCAGTTCGAGGTGGGTCTCCGGGTCGTCAAAGGGCACACGGCAGTTTTCGCAGAGCAGCACGGCGATGAAGGCGAGCGCGCAGAGGAGCATCGGGGTCGCCGATTCCTGCCAAACTGTGGGACCGAAAGATGCCAACATCCCGGAGAGATCGGTGCGTACCGTCAGGGTCAAAAGGAAGCAGAGAATCGCGAAAATGGTTGCTTCGACCAGGGCTGAGAAGTAGGCCTCTCTCGACGCGCCCATACCTTCGAAGGCCGATCCGGTGTCCATTGCCGCGAGGATGGTCAGAAAGCGCCCCGAGCCCAGGAGGTAGAAGAAGAGCACCGCGTCTCCCGCGAACCCTAGGGGCGACGGGTTCATTCCGCACGGAAGCAGCGCCGCCGCCACCAGCAGCGTCGCCAAGTTCGCCGCCGGGGCGAGCGTAAAGAGCGGAGTCGCCGTCAGACTGCGCACGGGCGCCTTGCGCAGAAGACGGAAAATGTCCCAGTACAGTTGCAACAGCCGCGGGCCCCGGCGGCCAGCGAACCACGCCTTCGTCTTATTGATTACCCCCGGCAGGAGCGGCGAGAGAAGCAGCGAAAGAAGCAACGAAATCAGCCAGGCCATCGGTACCGAACCCTCAGTTGAAGACAAACCCCCAGACCAGCATCGCGACCACCGCCAGCGCCATCGCCAGGATATACAGGTGCAGATACCCCGCCTGCAGACGGTGACTCCACTCGGCCAAGCGCGCCCCCCGCCGGAAGAGCGGTCGCCACAGCCTCGCAACCCCCGCATCCGGCGTCTCCACGGCAATGGACGCCTTCGAGGGGAACAATCCCTCGTCGCGCGCGACAACCTTCACCGAGCCCGTCAGAGGCGCCAGAAAGTCCGTCGCCGGTTGAGCGAAAGCAGACCCCGTGTAGGCCATCCGCGCCGTCGGCTCCGCATAGCCGCAGTCCCATGTCGGACGCAAGGATAGCTTCCCCGTACGAGGCAGCAAGAAGCGGCGAAGGAGCAGTAGCAACAGGGTCAAGCCAACCAGCCCCACCGAGACACGAGCCGCAAGGATCGGCGCCCGGAGCAAGCGCCCAAGCGCCCCGCCGAAAGGCACGAACGCCATCAGCACCAACATAAGAATCGAGCACGCCAGAAGCAACGATTGGGGGAGAATCATACACACGGGCGACTCCCGAGCCTGCCTAGCCATCTCGCTGCGAGGTTCCCCCTGGAAAACCGAAGAGTAGAGCCGCGCGAAGGCCAATGCCGCAAACCCTCCGGTCAGGGCCAAGGCAATCACGAGGGCGACGGATAGGCAGGAAACGACGCCGTGGGCGGTTGCAATGCCCTCGAAAAGTGCCAAGTAGATGAGGAGTTCGCCGAGAAAGCCGTTCATCGGCGGCAAGCCGCAAATGCCGATGGCGTTGAGCAGGAAAAGGGTGGCGGTGCGGGGCATCTTCCGGGCGAGTCCGCCGAGTGAGTCGGAGTCGAGGGTGCCTGTGGCCTTGTAGATTGCTCCGGCTCCGAGGAAGAGGGAGGCTTTCAGGAAGGCGTGGCTGATCAGGTGGAGACCGGCGCCGGAGGAGGCAAGGAGGCACATGTGGTAGTTGTTCGAGGCGAGGCCGAGGGTGGCTACGCCGCCGGCGAGGGTAATGATTCCAATGTTCTCGATGGTGGAGTAGGCCAGGAGGCGTTTGATGTCGCTCTGGGAGAGGGCGAAGAGGATTCCTCCGAGGGCGCCGATTGCGCCGAGAAGGGCGATCGAGGCGCCTATGGCGAGGAGATTTGGCTGGTAGGGGAGGAATCGGAGGATGCCGTAGAGGCCGAGGTTGACCATGGCGGCGGACATGAGGGCGGATACGGGCGCGGGTGCGGCGGGGTGGGCTTCGGGGAGCCAGACATGGAGGCCAGGGAAGCCGGCTTTGAGTCCGAATCCGAGGAGGAGGGCGGCGGTCGCGAGGGGGATGGAGTAGGGCTTGAGGGCGATGGCGGCGATGAGCAGGAGGATGCCGGCGTGGCAGGCGACGAGGTAGGTCCAAGTGGCGTTGCGAACGCGGTCGCGGCGGGCGTCGAAGGCGACGAGTCCGGCGCTGAACAGGCCCATGAATTCCCACGCGACGGCGAAGCGCCAGAAGGTTGTCGCGGCGGTGACGGCTAGCATGGAGGCGAGGGTGAGGTTGTACAGGAACCAGTAGATTCCGCTTTTCTCTTCGCCGTGGCCTTTGAGGTAGCCGAGGGTGTGGACTGCCGCGCAGGCGCCGACGAGTTCGACGGGCAGGCGGAAGAGCAGGGGGATGCAGGCGGCGGGGGGCACGCCGCCCAAGAAGAGGGCGGGCCGGAGAAGGTCTCCGCCGAGGGCGCCCAGGCATCCCATCAGGGCGAAGGCGCATCCTGTCCGGCTGGCGAGGCGCGGATGGCGCGTCAGGGCCAGTGCGATGCAGGCGCCAAGGGTCAATAGCAGTGCAGACCAGACTTCCACTGGAGGCTCCTCTCTCGTGGGCAGGCTCGCCGGAAGCGCAACGGTCGGGTCTGGTGTCCTGCCCGGAACGGAAAGGGCGAGAAGGTATCAAAACCGGGCGGCATTGTCAAACCCGCTTTGCCCCGACGGCGGAAAATCGATTTGCGCGAGGGCGAAAGGTTGCCACCAGCGGGGGGCACAGGTTGGCAGTTTCGGGGGTGAAAGGTGGTTATCCGCCGGGGGGATTGGTTGGCACCAGCCGCGGAGAGAGATGGAAAGCCGCCGGAGGAACGGCTGATGCGGTTCGACCGGCGGGGGTGGTGGGGATCAGAAAGTGCTCGGGGGCTCTAGGCGTGGCGGCCCATGGCCGTGAACTTGGCGTAGCGCTGCTCAACAAGTTCGCTCGGGGTGAACTCCTTGAGTTCGGCCAACTGCTTGAGAATCGCCTCGCCGACCGCTTTGATTGCGGCCTTTGGATTGGCGTGCGCGCCCCCCTTGGGTTCGGGGACAATCGCGTCGACCATACCCAGCTTCTTGAGCGAAGGTGCCGTGAGCTGGAGCGCTTCGGCGGCTTGAGGAGCCATCTTTCCGTCGCGCCAAAGGATCGAGGCACAACCCTCAGGAGAGATGACCGAATAGATGGCGTGCTCCAACATCAGAATGCGGTCGCCGACCGCAATCCCGAGCGCCCCGCCGCTGCCTCCTTCGCCCGTCACGACCACCACGATGGGTGTCTTGAGCAGCGACATCTCGGCAAGATTCCGGGCAATCGCCTCCGCCTGACCGCGGGCCTCCGCGTCCGCGCCCGGGTAGGCTCCAGGCGTATCGACGAAGGCAATGACCGGCAAGCCGAACTTCTCCGCCAGACGCATCGCGCGCAAAGCCTTTCGGTAGCCTTCCGGGGACGCCATGCCGAAGTTGTCGGCGATCTTCTCTTCAACCGTCCGGCCCTTGCGGTGCCCGACCACGACGGCTCGGGTTGTGCCCAAAGTGGCGAATCCGGCGAACATCCCGCGGTCGTCGCCAAAGGCCCGATCGCCGTGAAGTTCGATAATGTTCGTGAAGAGTCCTTCGAGGTAGTCGGCCAGCAGGGGGCGTTGGGGATGGCGCGCAATCTGGACGGTGTCCCAGGCGGAAGGTTGCTTGGAGGGGGCGGTTTTCTTATCCATCTTTTTCATCTCAGAATCCCATGTAGCGAAGGAGTTCGGCGAGCAGGTTTTTCATCTCGCGGCGGTTGACGATGAGGTCGACGAAGCCGTGATCGCGGGTGTATTCGGCGGTCTGGAAGTCGTCGGGGAGTTTCTGCTTGATGGTGTTCTCGATGACGCGCCGGCCGGCGAAGCCGATAAGGGTCTTGGGTTCGGTGAGGTTGACATCTCCGAGCATGGCGTAGGAGGCGGAAACGCCGCCGGTGGTGGGGTCGGTGAGGATGGAGAGGTAGGGCAGACCGGCCTCTTTGAGTCGGGCTATGGCGGCAGAGGTTTTGGCCATCTGCATGAGGGAGATGATGCCTTCGTGCATGCGGGCTCCGCCGGAGGTGCAGACGAGGATGAGGGGTTTGCGGTCGCGCAAGGCCTCTTCGGCAGCGAGGCAGATGCGTTCGCCGGTGCCGCTGCCGAGGCTGCCGCCCATGAAGCGGAAGTCCATCACGCCGAGCAGGACGGGGATGCCGTCGATGGTGGCGGTGCCGGTGAGGATGGATTCGCCCAGTCCGGTCTTTTCGACGGTCTTTTTGGCTTTGGCGGCGTAGGGGCCGGTGGCGTCGGAGAAGTGGAGGTGGTCGTGCCAGGTGACTTCGGGGTGGGTTTCGCGGAAGGAACCCTCATCGGCGAGCAGGGCGATGCGTTCGCGGCAGTTGAGGCGGCCGTGGTAGTTGCACCTGGGGCAGACGCTGCCGTTGGCGACCCACTCTTGGCGGGGGATGTAGGATTTGCAGGAGGGGCAGACTGCCCACACTTTTTCGGTCGGGACGCGCAGGGGCGCCTCGGCGGGTTGGAACCAGGCCATGGGGAATCTTTCTTGTGTTGCTTTGACTGGCGCGGCCGTCTGTCGTGCGCGCGAGGCCGTGGGCGGATTCTGTTCCGGCGGCGGGGCGTGCGGCGGTCGCGGGGTTGAGTATAGCAGGTTTCGGGGCGGAGGGAAAGGCTATCTGCTCAACGGGGGTGTAAAAACGCCCCCGCCGCGGGATGGCGGCAGGGGCGCTTGGGGGTGGATTGGTTCCCGAGAATGGCTCTTGCAGGTGGACACCTTCGGAGGACGGAGGTGTCCACCCTGGAGGGTCAAGGGTTGACAGGTTGGAGTTCGAGACCTTGGTTGGTCGCCGTGACGCGGATGGTGGCACCGGGGAGAATCTCTCCGGCGATGAGTTTGAGGGCAATGGGGTTTTCGAGGTCGCGCTGGATGACGCGGCGGACGGGGCGCGCGCCGTAGACAGGGTCGTAACCCTTCTCGGCGATGCGGTCGAGGGCGGCGGTATCAAGTTCGAGTCTGCACTCCTGCCGGGCAAGGCGCTCGCGAAGCCCTTTGAGTTGAATCTCGACAATCGAGCGGATGGCGTTTTTGTCGAGGGATTCGAACTTGACAATCTCGTCGAGCCGGTTGAGGAACTCAGGGCGGAAGTGGGTCTTGAGGGCCTCTTCGGCGATGTTCGAGGTCATAATAACGATGGTGTTCTTGAAGGAGACGGTGCGCCCCTGGTTGTCCGTCAGGCGGCCATCGTCAAGCACCTGCAGAAGGATGTTGTAGACATCGGGGTGGGCCTTCTCAAGTTCGTCCAGCAAAACGACCGAGTAGGGTTTGCGGCGCACCGCTTCGGTCAGTTGCCCGCCCTCCTCGTAGCCGACATAGCCGGGAGGCGCACCCACCAGACGCGAGACGGTGTGCTTCTCCTGGTATTCAGACATATCAATGCGCGTCATCGCATTCTCATCGTCGAAAAGCGCGTCGGCAAGCGAGCGAGCCAACTCCGTCTTGCCCACGCCCGTCGGCCCGAGAAAGAGGAACGAGCCAACCGGACGATTCGGGTTCTGGATGCCCGCACGCGCACGCAACACCGCCATCGAAACCGCCTGCACGGCCGGATCCTGCCCGACCACCCGCTCGTGAAGCTTCTCCGCCAGATGTAGCAACTTCTGCCGCTCCCCCTCCAAAAGACGCGTCACCGGCACCCCCGTCCAGCGCGAGACAGCCTCCGCAATCTGGTCGGGCGTGACCACCTCCGTCAGCAACGCGTGCGACGGATCGGCGCTTCCCAAAGCGGCAAGTTTTTTCTCAAGCGCCGGGATGGTTCCGTATTGCAATTCCGCCGCCTTTTCGTTATCATACCGGCGCTTTGCTTCCTCCAGACGGGTCTTCGCCTGGTCCAGTTCGCGGCGCACCTTCTTGGCCTCGTCAAGTTGCTCCTTCTCCTTGAGCCAGCGGGCGCGGAGCGCATCCGCCTGGGCCTTGGCATCGGCAAGTTCCTTACGCAGGGCTTCCAGCCGCTGGGCGGAGGCGGTATCCTTCTCCTTCTTTAGAGCGGCCTCTTCAATCTCCAGACGCATAACCTTGCGCGTGAGTTCGTCGAGTTCCGCCGGCATGGAGTCCATCTCTGTACGAATCGAGGCGCAAGCTTCATCCAACAGGTCGATTGCCTTGTCGGGAAGGAAACGGTCTTGAATGTAGCGGTCGGAGAGAGCCACGGCACTGACTAGGGCCGCGTCCTGTATGCGGACATTGTGGTGGGCTTCGAAGCGTTCCTTCAGGCCGCGGAGTATGGAAAGGGTGTCCTCCACATCAGGAGGGTCGACCTGGACTGGCTGGAAACGGCGCTCGAGGGCGGCATCCTTCTCCATATACTTGCGGTATTCGTCGAGGGTCGTCGCGCCAATACAGTGGAGTTCGCCGCGGGCCAGCATCGGCTTGAGCATATTGCCGGCATCGGAGGAGCCTTCGGTCTTGCCGGCGCCGACGATGGTGTGAATCTCGTCGATGAAGAGCAGGATACGACCCTCGGCGGCTTTAATCTCGTTGAGAACGGCTTTGAGGCGCTCCTCGAACTCCCCGCGGTACTTTGCCCCCGCCATGAGTGCTGTCATATCCAAGGCGAATATCGTGCGTCCTTTGAGGCCTTCGGGTACATCGCCGCGGAGGATTCGCTGGGCAAGGCCTTCGACGATTGCTGTCTTGCCGACGCCCGGTTCGCCGATAAGAACGGGGTTGTTTTTGGTCTTTCTGGAGAGGATGCGGATGACATCGCGAATCTCGGTGTCGCGGCCGATGACGGGGTCGAGTTTGCCGTTTCTGGCGAGGTCGACGAGGTCTTGTCCGTACTTCTTGAGGGCGTCGTATTGGCCTTCTGGATTATCGCTGGTGACCTGTTGGTTGCCGCGCACCTGGCGGAGGGCTTCGAGGATTGTTTTGCGGTCTGCGCCAAGTTCTTTGATCAGGGTTTCCTGGCCTTCTTCCATCAGACCGAGGAGCAGGTGTTCGACGGAGACATACTGGTCGCGCATCTGGCGTGCTAGGTCATCGGCCTTGAGAAGGGCGCGGTTGAGTTCGGTGGTGATGTAGATTTTCCCTTGCTCGGTGGGGGTGTTGACTTTGGGAAGGGCGTCGAGTTGCTCTTGGAGGCGGGCGTTGAGCAGGGGGAGTTGGATTCCTGCGCGCTGGAGGATGGAGCCGACGAGTCCGTTTTCCTGTGCGGCGAGGGCGGCGAGCAGGTGGACGGGGGCGAGTTGCTGGTTGGCGTGGCGGACAGCGAGTTCCTGTGCGGCGCCGATTGCTTCGCGGGCTTTTTGGGTGAGTCTGTTGAGATCGAACATTGTGGGGTTCCTCCTTTCGGAACAAGGTTCTATCTGCAGGGGGCGTGCCAAGGGGCGGGGCGGGGGAATTGTGTTTCAGCGGGGTGTTCGGCGGTTAGGGTATGTCTCATTTGGAACAGTTTTCACGGGGGATTGGCACGCATTTGGCGGGAAGCTTCTTCGTTCGGCGGGGGCGGATGCGAAGTGGGTTGGTGGGGCAACGACCTTGAGCGGGTTCCGGGAAAGAGGTGTCCACCTCCGCCTGCTGCAGATAGGCACGCCCAAGCCCCCGAGCAATATTCGACCGGGTGCCGAAGGTTCGCTTCTGTGTCTCCCGAAGGTGCCTAGGAGCCGCGCGCGGGGCTGAGCGGATAGTATTGCAATTCCAAGCCAAAAATGGTATGCTTTGGGCTCGACCAATTAAATCCATTCAGGAGAATCCATGCGCACCAAAATCGTCGCCGGCAACTGGAAAATGAACAAGACCGCCACCGAAGCGGCCGCCCTCGTCGCCGACATCCGCCAGGCCGTCCAAGACGGCAAAGGAACCGTCGAAGTCGTCGTCTGCCCCCCCTTCACCGACCTCAAGACCGCCGCGGAAGCCCTCCAAGGCTCGAACATCGGCCTCGGCGCCCAGAACATGCACTGGAAAGAGTCCGGCGCCTACACCGGCGAAGTCTCCGCTGCCATGCTCAAAGACCTCGGCGTGAAATATGTCATCCTCGGCCATAGCGAACGCCGCCAGTACTTCGCCGAAACCGACCAGACCGTCAACCTCAAACTCCACGCCGCCCTCGCCGCCGGTCTCATCCCCATCGTCTGCGTCGGCGAAACCCTCGAAGAGCGCGAAGCCGGAAAGATGCAGGAAGTCATCGTCCGCCAAGTCAAAGAAGGCCTCAAGGACGCCGACCTCTCCACCGTCGTCATCGCCTACGAACCCGTCTGGGCCATCGGCACCGGCAAAACCGCCACCCCCCAGCAAGCCCAGGAAGTCCACGCCCTCATCCGACAGACCCTCCGCGACATGGTCGGCCCCGTCGCCGAAACCGTTCGCATCCAATACGGCGGCAGCATGAAGCCCGCCAACGCCAAAGAACTGATGAGCCAGCCCGATATCGACGGCGGACTCATTGGCGGTGCCGCCCTCAAAGCCCCCGACTTCGCCGCCATCGTCGAAGCCGGCAAATAACCACCCGGTAGACCAAGAGCCGGCGGCCCACGCCGCCGGCTCTTCAAGTTCCACACAAACCACCCCCATACACCCCACGCCATGACCTTCGAGAAGATTCAAATCCCCGCCGCAGGCGAAAAAATCACCCTCGGCCCCGATGGAAAACTCCAAGTCCCCAGCCACCCCATCATCCCCTTCATCGAAGGCGACGGCACCGGCCCCGACATCACCCGCGCCGCTATGACCGCCTGGAACGCCGCCGTCGAGGCAGCCTACGGCGACACCCGCCGAATCGCTTGGATGGAAATCTACGCAGGCGAAAAAGCCAACCAAGTCTACGGCCCCAACACCTGGCTCCCCGCCGAAACCCTCCAGGCCTGCCGCGACTACCTCGTCGCCATCAAAGGGCCACTCACCACCCCCGTCGGAGGCGGCATCCGCTCCCTCAATGTCGCACTCCGCCAGGAACTCGACCTCTATGTCTGCCTGCGCCCCGTGCGCTACTTCACCGGCGTCCCCTCCCCAGTCAAACGCCCCGAACTCACCGACATGGTCATCTTCCGCGAAAACACCGAAGACATCTACGCCGGCATTGAATGGATGAACGGAACGCCCGAAGCCAAGACCATCATCGACTTCCTCCAGGACCAGATGGGCGTGCGCAAAATCCGCTTCCCCCAATCCTCCTCCATCGGCATCAAACCCGTATCCAAAGAAGGCACCGAACGCCTCGTCAAAGCCGCCATCGAATACGCCATCGCCAACGACAGACCCAGCGTCACGCTCGTCCACAAAGGCAACATTATGAAGTTCACCGAAGGCGCCTTCCGCGACTGGGGATACGCCCTCGCCAGAGAACAATACGGCGCACACCCCATCGGCGACGGCCCCTGGTGCCAGTTCAACAACCCCCGCACCGGCAAACCCATCGTCATTAAAGACTGCATCGCCGACGCCTTCCTCCAGCAGATCCTCACACGCCCCGCCGAATACAGCGTCATCGCAACCCTCAACCTCAACGGCGACTACATCTCCGACGCGCTCGCAGCTTGCGTCGGCGGCATTGGAATCGCCCCCGGCGGCAACATCAACTACACCACCGGCACCGCCGTCTTCGAAGCCACCCACGGCACCGCGCCCAAGTACGCCAACCTCGACAAGGTCAACCCCGGCTCGCTCATCCTCTCGGGCGAAATGATGTTCCGCTACCTCGGGTGGAACGAGGCGGCGGACAAGATTCTTGCCGCGATGGACAAGGTCATCGGTGCCAAGACGGTCACCTATGATTTCGCCCGTCAGATGGAAGGCGCAACGGAAATCTCCTGCAGTGCGTTCGGCAAGGCGCTTGCCGATGCGATGCGCCAAGGCTAATGACCATCCCCGAACCACTCGTAAACGGCACGGGGGGGGCTATGCTCTGGGGTGTCCTGAGCGTACTGGTCAACCCCTGCCATTTCGTCACGATTCCGCTACTGATCGGGCTAATCGAGAAGGCGGGGGCGTGCGAATCAATCCGCAAGGCGGGCTGGCTCTCCTTCGTCTTCTCGGTAGGCATGGGAGCTGTAACGCTGGTGGCGGGGGTGTTGCTGTTGCTATTCGGGAGAGGGCTTGGCTGTTCGCGTTGGGCGGATGTGATTCTGGCGCTGGTAATCATCTGCGCGGGGCTGAACATCATGGGGATTCTGGACTTTGGGGGGCATCTGCACTGGCACCGCGGCACTCCGTCGCCCAAGGCGGAACCATTGCGATTCCTGCTTTTGGGGGCGATTTGGGGGGCGGCGCATTTGGGGTGCAATATGGCCCATTTCATCCCGGTGATGGGGGCGTCGCTGCGTCTCTCGAACCGGTTGCTGCCGCAGCTGTTGGTGTCAACGGCCTACGCCATCGGGCAGATGGGCGTATTGGTAGCCTGCGGCTGTTTCACGGAGCGGTTGCACCGCATCCGGGACTGGCACCATTTCAAGCCATTCGGGCTTCCTGTGCGGGTGATCTGCGGGGTGATTGTGGTGCTCTTCGGCTTCTGGACGCTGTTACGCGACCACGAGGCGCACGGGGAGCACCATCACGGCGGAGAACCTTGCCCGGCGTGTTGCCCACACGGCGAATAGGGGGCGGAGATTGTCCGGGGAGACGAAAAAGCCAGCCTTGGAGGCTGGCGTAAAGAAGTGGTGGCAAGGGTCGGGATCGAACCGACGACACGCGGATTTTCAGTCCGCTGCTCTACCAACTGAGCTACCTCGCCACGCGGGTTCACGCACCGAAGCGTGAAAACGGGTTGCAGTATAGCAGAAGCATCTGGGCTAGTCAATCGCATAATGCTATGAACGGAAAAAAGTTGTCTCTCCACTCGAAACGGCTGGGCGCTTTTGTGCGGCTCCTCAAGCGGAACAGGCTTTGCGGGGCGCTCATCTGCGGCGAGGCGAATTTGGGATATCTGACCGGCTTCGCGTGCGACCACGCGGTGCTTTCGGTGGATGCCCGGGGGCACGCCGCATTCTGGACGGATTTCCGCTATCTGGAGGCAGCTCGGGGCGTGCTGCCGGAAGGGGTGGCGCTTGAGCGGCTCACGGGTTCTCGCCAAGGTCTGTTGGCGCGTCTCGGGCGGCAACTGGCCGCGCAGAAGGGTTTGATCGGGCTCGAAGAATGCCTTGCCCTAGGGGATGCGGATGGCTTGCTTTCGGAGGTTGGGATTGAGCGCTACGCGCCGATTTCGGGGCTGCTGTCGGAACTGCGCGGGGTCAAGTCTCGCGACGAAATCGCGCGCATCGAGGCTGCCGCGAAGTTGGCCGACGAGGTCTTTCTCGACTCGCTCAACAGCGGCTGGCCGGGGCGTACCGAACGGGAGATTGCCGCGGGCATCAAGGTGGCGATGATTGCGCGCGGCGTCGAGGAATCCTTCGAAACCATCGTCGCCGCCGGGGCGAACGGTTCCGACTGCCACCATCGTTGCTCAGCGGAGGTTCGGGTGCAGGAACGCGACGCGGTGCTGGTCGACATGGGGGTGCGTCTGGACGGCTATTGCAGCGACATGACGCGGTGCGTCTCCTTCGGCAAGCCGTCCGCCCTCTACCGCAAAATCTACGCCCTCGTGCTGGAGGCGAACTGCAGGGCAATCGAGGCCATCCGCCCGGGAATTCCCTGCTGCGAAGTGGATGCCGTGGCGCGGGGCGTTATCGAGAAAGCGGGCTACGGCAAGGCTTTCGGACACAGCCTCGGGCATAGCGTCGGGCTGGAAATCCACGAATCACCGGCCTTCTCCCCCACCTGCCGAACCGTCCTGAAACCGGGCATGGTCATTACCGTCGAGCCGGGCATCTACCTGCCCGGAAGGTTGGGCATCCGCATCGAGGATTTCATCGTTGTGACGGGCGACGGATGCCGCATTTTGACGGGGACTCCCAAGGAACTTCTGGTGATCTGATGGCGAAACTTGCATTCATCTGCGGGGCAGACGACTACCTGCTGGAGAGCGCCGCGAAGCGCTTCATCGAAGCCCGCCGGAAGGAGCAGCCGGAACTTGAAGTCGTGCGAATCGACGGACTGGTCTCGAACAGTGCGGAGGCCGCGGCGGCGGCCGGTCGCACGGTGGCGGCGATGGCGGAGCAAGACCTTTTCGGGGCGCCGCACCTGATTTGGCTCAAGGATGCGTCGTTCCTGACCGGCGGCACGGCGCCCAAGAATGTGCTGGACTCGGAGTTGACGAAGAAGTCGGTCGCGAAGTTGGCCGAAAGCATCAAGGGCGGGGCTTTGGCGGAGCGCGATTCGTTGCTGATCACGGCCCAGAGGTGCCTCAAGACATCGCTATTCTGGAAGGCGTGCGCGGCGGCGGGGGAGGTGCAGGTTTTCGATGTGGGGGGCAAGCCGCGCGAGCGGGAGAAGGCGATGCTGGCGTTGCTGCCGGAACTCTGCCGGGAGGTCGGGTTCGACCTTCCCAAGGGGCTTCACGCGGCGTTTCTCCAGAAGGTTGGAACGGACGCGCGCACGCTTGTGAGCGAGTTGGAAAAGTTGCGGCTCTATTGCACGGGGCGGGAGCCAAAGGCGGCGGACATCGAGGAGATTTGCTCGTCGTACGCGCAGGCGGAGTTTTGGGATGTGAAGGATGCGGTGGGCGAGCGCAATGTCCCGAAGTTGCTCTCGACGCTGCATCTTTTGAGCGGGCAGAAGAATATCGGGATTCCGATTGCGAACTCGGTCTTCAATCTGCTGGAGGAGTTGATTCTGGTGCAGGAGGCGTTGGCCAACGGCTGGCTTCGGGGGGGGAGTTGGAGCGGCAATCTGCCGCCGGGCGTGCAGGAGGCGTTGGGGGCGAATGGTCTGCTGTCGCGCAACAGCTGGTTGCTGAAGCGGCTGGTGGAGCAAGCGGCGCACTACACGGCAGGGGAACTCCAGTGGGCGCGTCACTATGCGATGGAGATGCGTCAGGCGCTCGTCAGCAGCGGGGGCGGGGACGAGGCCTTCATCATCCAGACGGGGTTGCTGAAAATCATCGGCACGCCGGTGCGCCGATGACGGCAATCGCCGCGTGAATTGCGGGGCGGAAGGTGCCTACCTGTTCCTGCGGGAGGTTGGCACCTGCGGGAAGTGTCGGTGCCAAGGATGGGGTGGCAGAGGTTGGCAGGAAGGGGGGGAAGTCCTATTCGAGATGGATGCGGTAGAAGGACTTGGCGGCGTCGGTCGGGAGGAGATAGACCTGGACGGGGCGACCGTCGGATCGGTCTCCGGCGTTGAGGTAGGAGACGGGCGTGGTGTCTTCCGGCGAAGGGAGGAAGTCGACCCGCTGCCAGACCGCGTCGGGGCCAATGGCGTCGGCGCATTCGATGGAGTAGGCGCGGCCCGCGACGGGCGGGAATGTCAGCGAGCCGAGGGTTTCCGCCGTGGGGGCGATGGTGAAGGAGTGAATCTTCAGGACATCTTCCTTGTTGAACGGGTCGGTGCCGGCATAGGCCTCGGCGAGCGTCGAGACGCCGTCGCCGTCGTAGTCGCGCGTCGGGTCGAATGTCACGCCCGCCTCCCAGAAATCGGAAGCCTCCCACTGCGCTAAAAGCGACGCATAGAGTTCATCGTCGATGCCGTCCCCGTTGGCATCCTGCGAAAGCACGATGTCCATCTGTCGTGCCGAGCCCGGCGCCCCCACCGTCAAGTCCGCGACGACGCCGACCCAGACTTTGCCCGCAGGGTCTTCGACCTTTAGGGTGACCAGATTGCCGACTTGCGCATAGCCCTCAAGCGGCGTATCCGTCAGCGGCACCGAAAGACGGTAATTCGTCCGCTCGTAGGCCGCCGAAGTGGTGCGGGTCTCCGCCAGCAACCGACCGTCCGCCGCGTAGGCCCGGAGCGTCGCCACGGCATTCGTCCCGAACGCCGAATGGTCGGCCGCGGCCAGCCGGCCGTAGCAGGTGTAGGGCGGCAGCGCGACCGGGACTTGGGCCAGGAGCAGCCCCGATGCCAACAGAAAGATGGGTAGGAAATAGCGCTTCACTTTGCCGCCTCCCTCAGTTCCCCGAACGC
>JAXFQS010000017.1:0-2699 GCA_034178815.1 Kiritimatiellia bacterium
CCCTACCAATTCCGACGCGCCATCCACACCTTCTCCGGCATAATCAACCACTCCGCGCCCGGCAACAAAACCGACAACTGAAGCAACTACTGACACGCAAGACTCCACATCAAACCACCGACAACCACAACAAATCAACGCATCACACCATCTCACCAGCCCCAGCAAATCCCACTCCAATAGGCCAATCTAACCGCAAGTTAACCAGGTTCGAACCAATCGCCCCGATGCCAAACAAAACCATCCCGGCAAACCATCAGTTCAAACACCACACGACCCTAGCCCCCTAGGCAAGATTGACCTGTTTGAAGCTCAATTCCAGATAGGCGAAACCGACGAACAAGTCCGTCCACCCACAGGCAAACAAGGCCAGACTATCAGCCCAAGGCACCTCACAGGGCATTCAAAACCTACCCCCGAGCAACACACTCCTGAACAATAAAAAAGGGCGGTTCCATAGGAATCGCCCCATTTCGAGAGTTCAAAGAAGCGGCTTAGACCCGTACACGGCGGCGCAACGCCAACGCAGAGAGCCCAATTCCGAACAGGAACGCCATCGTCGGCTCCGGAACAGCCGTGAAAGCACCGCCATCCCAAACCGAACCGACCTCGGGAGTCAGCACCCCAGACGGAGCCGAAGCATAAGTATAATTCGCCAAAGCATCCTTGGACACAACCGACGAATAAGCCATCAGGCTACCATCGCTGTTATACAGGAAGATGGCGTACTTGTCAGCCGAAGAACCAAAGTCGGTATATGTGGTGTTCGCCGTAGCATCGTAAGAAACCTGCCCCGAAAGCGCAGTCCCCGTCGGCACATCGCCGCTCACCGTCACACCCGACATCAGCACCGCATAGGAGAACTGGTAAGTATCCGCGGCGGAGTCGCCAACATACCAAGCCAGCACATCGGCTTTGACGCCGACTGTGAGAACCAAGGCGGCGAAGAAGATTGCAAAAGCCTTTTTCATTGTCTCAAGACTCCTCTTTATTGGGCGAAATTGACGGTAAACCCGGAACCCTTGTGGATGTACCAAAAAGCGGTACCCGCAGCAACCGGAATAGAGTCAACCGCGTTGCCATTGCTCGCGTCAACCCACTGGCCAGCCCTGTTGAAGAAGTACTTCGAAAGGGTCGAACCATCCGTATTGACCAACTGGATGATATCCGCCGCTCCCGTGCCACGCCCCCTGACCGCGCCAGTGAAAGTCACGGCCGCCAAGTTGACATCGAAGGGAAGCCCATTGCCGAGCAGGTTCTGCCCAGCGACAATCGTCACCCCAGATAAAGAGGTTTCAAGCGCGCCAACAAGGTAGAGCTTGTCAACCGGGGTAGCCCCCTGCTGGAACCAGAAGGCATCCCCACTCTTCAAGGAAATCGAGGCAAGATCAGGATAGGCCTCATCCGCCTTGACCCAAGCCTTGGCGGCATTGAGCGAATAGACGCAACTCTGATTGCCGTTATAGACCGTCAACTTCGGAGCGTTTTCAGCCGAATTGCTGCCTGTCAAGTTATGGGTGGAAATCAAATCCACCGCCGTCCGGGTCGCATTCCCGGCAAGGGAGGCAAACTGAACCGTAATTGCCGTATAGCCCTGATTATTGAGCGACACAGGCGTATAGCCCAACACATTCCCGCTCTCAATAGAAGCACCTGCCGCAAGGGTAGTTCCAGCGGCAAGAGCAACAACCGCTAGGGCGCAAATGAAAGATTTCATCTCTTGGTATTCCTTCCCTTACTCTTATTGGGCCGTTGCACGAAAGAGTTGACCACCCTCGGCTTCATCGAACTCGAGTGTGACCGTATCGCCTTCACCGACACCGACGCACGCATTCGCGGTCTTCGTCCAACCCGTATCGCCAATGGACTCAAGCTTGTAAAGAGCACCGGCTTCAGTCTTCGCCAGCGTGATATAGACCTTGCCATTGCGCAACTGAATGTCCTTGATGACCGGCTTGGTGGTCACCGGCGTGCGATTGGCGACGGTAGCCAACAGATTACCTTCAAGGTTCGTGGCGGTGATTGAGCCGAAGAACCCTTGGGAGAGCGAGCCCGTACCCGTTGTACCATAGCCGGATACGAAGGTCTTGCCAGCCGACCCACTCAAGCGGGTGTCGAGCACCACCAGAGTGAAGAGGGATGTATCAATCTCGCTCTGCGGCAGATTCACAACCGTGAAGGGGCAACGATACCCGGTTCCGTCCTCCGTCGGAGCCGCCTTGGCGGTCTTGACGATGACATCATTCGCGCTAATCGGAGTGCCATCCGTATAGAAGCCGCGGAAGGCATTGCCATCAAGCGAGCGAATCAAGCAATAGGTCTCGCCCTCGCTGACGGGTGTGCCATCGGCGTAGGTGTCGGGGCCGACCGAGTAGAACTGGTAGGCGCCATTGGAGGCAATCTGGGTGGCCAGCGCAATCCCGGCCGTGCAGATGGCACCAAGAAGGGAGCAAAGCGTTTTCATTCTGTTAAAGCCCTTTCTCGATTAGTTGTTTGCCGGGGCGGTGTCCGCAACAACAACCGGCTTGAAGAAGCGATAGCCGGAAGCAATCAGTTGGGAGAAGTCAATCTGCTGGGTGCCAGAGGCAAAGTCTTTTGTGACACCTGCAATGGTGACCTCCTCCCAGTTTCCTGCTTTGGCGTCGGCATAAGTTCTAGCAGCCTTGAACTTGATTACGCCGTTGATGGCGCCGTTCTTT
>JAXFQS010000047.1:0-40258 GCA_034178815.1 Kiritimatiellia bacterium
TAATCCAGACCAAGAAGCCTCAAGGGAGACAGTATGAAGGGAGTCAGACTCGCGTTCGCCGCCGTCGCCGCGGCCGCCATCGCCATCCACACACTCGCGCAACCCAATCCCCCCGCGACCAATACCCCACCCGTAGCCGCCGCTGCCAACCTCTCCCAGCAGGAGGAACCAACCTCCGCCACCCAAGAAAAGACACCTCTTGAGGCCTGGTGCGAGACCGTCGCCCAAGGCGGACGGACTATGATCTTTCTCGGCCTGCTCTCCGTCCTCGGCCTCGCCTGCGGACTGGAGCGCTTCTGCCACCTGCGCCGCACACGCTTCGTCCCCGACGGACTTGTCCAAGACGCCCTCGAACTCTGGAGTTCCGGCCGCCTGGATGACCTCAAGACCCGTTGCCGCCAAGACAAAAGCGTCCTGGCAAAAGTCATCGAGACCCTCATCGAACAGAAAGACAACCGCGACGTCAACCAAGTCAAAATGTTCGCCGAAGACAAGGCCGGACGCGAACTCCGCCTCGAAACCCGCCGCTCCGGCATGCTCGGCATCGTCGCCACCCTATCCCCCCTGCTCGGCCTCTTCGGCACCGTCGTCGGCCTTCTCGGAGCCTTCGGCACCGTCGCCGCCATGGGCGACATGGGAGACCCCGCCGCCATGGCAGGCGATATCGGCAAAGCCCTCGTCACTACCGTTGCCGGTCTCATCATCGCCATGCCCGCCCTCTTCCTCCACCACCTCTTCAACTCCCGCATCGCCCTCTACGGCGTGCTCCTCGAAGAGGAACTCTCCGCCCTGCTCAACGCCTGGTTCGTCAAGAGAGGCTGACCCATGGCTATCCGCCTCGACACCGACAAGGGGCTCGATGTCCAGATGACATCGATGATAGACTGCATCTTCCTCCTGATCATCTTCTTCCTCGTCTCCTCGCAGATGAAAAAGGTCGAGAAAGAACTGCCCGTCAACCTCCCCGATTCCGCCGCCGCCCTCAATGTCAAAGCCGCCCCCGACATGATCGTCATAGGCATCGACAACAACGGCTCCTTCTACATCGGCGGCGAACCCGTCGGCTACGAAGCCCTCCAGAGCAAACTGCGAGCAGCGGCCGCCGCAAATCCCGACAGGAGGATTCGCATCGACGGCGACGAGTCCGCCCCCTTCAGCAGCCTCGTCCACATCTTCGACATCTGCCAATTCGAAGGCTTGACCAATGTCGGCATCAACACACGCGTCGACCGCGGACGCTAGCGGCAGAGAACGCACCATACAGGAGCCCCGCGATTCCCGCGAAGAACTCCTTCGCGAAGTGCGCGACCTAGAAACCCGTCGCCGCCAATCGCGCCGAGGTGCCCCCTTGTGGTATTTCCTTTCGGTGGCTGCGCACCTTGCCGTCTTCGGCCTAGTAGTCTGGTTTACACCCCTGCGGGAAGTCGTCAAAGACGCCGTCCGGAAGACTCCGACGCGTCCGGTGCAGTCGGTGCAGAGCGTCCAGCGGATGAGCCGCTTGATCGAACGGGCGCAGGAGCGTACCGTGCGGTCGGATGCGGTCGCAGTCCGGAATGTCCGTGAGCAGTTGGAGGCGATACGGGAGGAGTTCGCGTCGAACTATGTCGCGTATGCCGTCGCCGCCGCGAAGGAAGCGGTGCCGAATCTGGAGCGGATGTTGTCGGAGGCGAGCCGGCAAAGCGAGTCGGTCTCCCGTCAGATGCGCGAGCGGCTGCGTCCTGCGGCGGAACTGGCGCGGCAGAAGGCTTTGGAGAATCCCGAGCAGGCGAACCCTGTGGTAGAGGACTTTGCCGCCAAGCAGATGGAGGCGATGAAAATCCAGAACGAGGTGACGAAGGCATTGGAGCAGGCTTTGAACCTTGCCCAGCTTTCGGTTATGCCCGAGACGGCGAAGCGGATAGAGTCTGCGTCGCGGAAGCAGCATGAGGCATTCGAGGCCCAGCAGGCGGTGAAGGGGGAACTGGAGCGGGCTCGGCACGAGGCGTTGGTGGCGCATGTGCGGCAGAAGCAGTTGCGTGACACGCATTTGTGGAAGTCGAACTTGACGAACCAGATGGCGCAGGCGAACCGGGAACTGGCGCAGATTGAGCAACGCAAGGCGGACTATCGCACAGAGGTGGCGGCGCATCAAGGGAAGAAGCAGGCGGCGGAGGCGATTGTCGAGCGGCTGAAGCGGGAGGCTCCGAAACTCTCGAGCGCGGACGATTTGGCGGCGAACCGCCGGGAGCGGGAGCAGGCGGAGCGGACGATTCGGGATGCGGAGCGGTTTATGGCGGCGAAGGCTCGGGATGTGGAGCAGTTGGACAAGCGGCGGGAGCAGCACGAGAAGCGGGTGGCGCGGCTGAGGGAGGATGTGCGGAAGGTGAATCTGCGGGAGGCGTCTCAGGTGGCGGAGATTCGTCTGGGGCAGGAGGCGGCGGGGCGGGCGAAGAATCGTCTGACGGTCTTGCAGGAGCAGGCGCTGCGGCATCAGCAGGAGGTGGCGCGGTTGCTATCGGATGCGATGAAGGAGGGGAGGAGGGAGGTGCCGAAGCCTGAACTTTTGGCGCAGCGGGTGGTGGCTGAGTCTCGGGAGGGGGAGCGGAGTCTGGGGCGGATGGATGTGGCGGAACTTTACCGGTCGGCGCGGTCTGAGGAGGCTCGGATTGTCGAGACCTACCGCGATGTACGGGCGCTGGAGCGGGCGATGCTGGCGAATATGTCGCTTGAGATGGCGCGGAAGATGACGGATGCGGCGACGCCGAACCGGCGGGAGATTGATACTTCGGTCTTGCGGGAGGATGTGCGCACGGCGGCGCAGTTGGAGGCGTTCAAGGCGAGGTTGGGGGAGGTGGTTCGGGAGACTTCGAGCATTCGCGCCTCTGTCGAGTCGCTGCTTTCGACGGCGTCCGCGAGCCGGCGGGCGCATTCGGAGGGGTTCAGCGTGGGGTTCATCAACGAGCGGGCGGCGCAGTTGCGTCGCGAGAGTGCGGCGGCCGCGGAGGATGAGGGGCAGGTGGCGAAGGATTTGACGGGGGCTTCGAGCGGTGCGCGTCAGGAGTCGCAGGGGATATTTCCGGGGCTTCCGGCGGTGACGCGGGCGCAGGAGATGCCGGGGCAGGTCTTCGGGCGGACGATTTCACCGCGCGGGGTGAAGGGGCAGTGGATGGCAATCACGAGTTGGTATGTTATCGGGCCGTTCCCGAATCCGCAACGGGTGAACATCGACCGCAAGTTCCCGCCAGAGACGGTGCTGGATTTGGATGCGACCTATGTAGGGAAGGACGGGCGGCTGATTCGATGGGCCTATCTGCAGGCGCCGCGCGCGCGGATTATGCCGAAGAACGCCGAACCCTACGGCATCTGGTACGCCTACACGGAGGTGCGCTGCGAGCAGGCGTGCGACCTCTGGGTCGCGGTGGGCAGCGACGACAAGTCGAAAATCTGGCTCAACGACCAGATCATCTGGGAGAGCGTCCCGTGGCACAAGGAGTGGCGCATCAACGAGGGCTACCGCAAGGTTCACTTCAAGGCAGGGCGCAACCGCATTCTCTACCGCATCGAGAACGGGCAGAACACGATGGGCTGGTCGCTGATTCTGGCAACTTCCGCCATCAAGGAGTAGCCCGGACGCCGCCTTTTGGGTTCCATTCCAGTCTGCCTTTTCGCCCCGGGCGGTTGCCATCTGCGGGAGCGGTTCTCGGGCGATTCGCTATGCGGTCTACGACTTTCTGGAGCGCGAGTGGGGCGTCAGGTTCTACACCGAGGATTGCGAAGTCATCCCCACGCGCGATACCCTCTCGGTCAAGGCCGGGACGCGCTACCGCCACGCGTCGCCCTTCGAGCGCGTCGGGATTGGTTTCTGCAGCCGGCAGTTCGGCGCTAAGGTTCGGATGGACTGGGGCGGCGCGGAGGAGAACGGCGGTTGGCCTGACCTCTCTGTCCCATTCGGTTCGCACAACCTGGGAGATCGCCTGCTCTCCCCGAAGCAGTACTTCGGGCAACATCCCGAGTGGTACGCCTTGCGCGGCGGCAAGCGCACGCCGCACACCCAACTCTGCTACTCCAACCCCGAAGTCCTCCCGGCCATCATCGGCGAAATCCGCCAGTGGGCTCAAGAAGCCAAGGTCAACGAATGCAGGGGCCAGGTCTCCTGCGACCTTGGATTCCTAGACAACTTCGACTTCTGCCAGTGCCAGCCCTTCGCCGAACTCCTCAAGAAGGTAGGCGACTATTCCGGTCTCGCGCTCCAAGTAGCCAACACCATCGCTTCCGCCCTGGAGCGTGAATTCCTCCGCATGACCTACCCCACGCTCGCCTATTGGGGCTGGGAGAAGCCGCCAGCCAAACCCCACCCCGCACACCACAATGTCTACATCCACCTTTGCGCCGGTGGCAACAAGGCCCTGCCCATCCGCGTCCAGCCCGAAACCACCGTCCACCTCCACGGCTATGACGCGACGCGGAACTGGTTCAAGCCAGCCGCTTTGGCGAAGTCTTGGCTGCTCTTGAGGGGCGCGCTGGAAAAGACCAAGGGCGATGCTAGGGCGCATCACGAGGTCGACAAGGTCTACGGAGGCCTTCTGGAACTGCTTATCTTTTATCACCAGGAAACCAAGATGGCGCTCGCGAAGGTTGCCCCCGAAAGGAAGTTTCCTAGGCGGCTGGAACTGGTGGAGGAGTATGCGCAGGTGACCAAGAGGTGCGGTGCCGGGTGGTTCAGGGAAAGGGACGGGGAGGTGTCGGGGTATGAGGATGGGTGGGGGTTTCGTGGGTGCACGAATCTGGTGTTGAAGGGGTGGCGTTTCTCGACTTCGCATCCGGTGAGTTGCCGGGGGCGTATCGTGAAAATCGAGCCGGAGGTTCATACCTATGAGGTGGCGTTCGAGCCTGGCACCGAGCCGCCCGTGGGGGCTCATCTGATGGGGGTGGTGATTGAACCGCCATGCCGGGACTTCTTTTTCTCGGACTTCAGCATCGGCCGCGAGGGGGCGGAGGAGTATTTCGCGACGGGGGCGTTCGTGTCATACCGCCGGTCGCGGACGCGCCGATGGCCGGGGCGGCTGTGGCGGCGTTGACGCTTCCGGCTGGTACGCAGGAATTGCCCCTGAAGGTTGCCATTTTCGGGGGCGTTTGGTGCGTAGGAACTACTCTCGGAGATTGGTATCTCCGCCGTCGGGCGGTTGGCGGGGATCGGGCGTGATGCCGCCGTGGCGCCGCTTGCCGAGGTGGTTGCTGCCGCGGTGGACGACTTCCCTTCCGAAGCGGTCGGCCAGACGCGCCATCGTCTCCTGCAGGCGCACCTCCTTTTCCCGCGCGAGCGCCTTTCGGTGCGCCTCGTCGCGAGCCCCCTTGTCGGCGAAAAGGTCGGTCTGGACGACCTCTGCGGGGGTGGCGGGCGCGGCGGCATCGACAAGCCCGTTCGCCGCCACGGTCACCCTTTTGACGGAGAGCAGACGGTCGACGCACCGATCCAGAATCTCGGCAACGCCGGCCTTCAGTTCCGCCCCCGAAGCGGTCGGAACCTTGAAGTTGAACGAGCCGTGCGATGGCTTCGGAACGAGTCGCCCGTAGGCATCCTTCTTGAGCGGCCCCGTGTAGCGGACGGGACGATTCGCGTCCTGCACATTCTCCCGGTCGTAGTCCACCGTTAACGCAATCTGCGCCGCGCGAACGCCCTTGCGGACGAGTTCGAGCGAGACCCCTTCGGCGAGTTCGAGCGCGATGGACTTCGCCTGCGCAAAGGAGACCGGCACGCCCAGCACATGCCCCGAACTCAGGCTTCGCTGTGCCGGCGTCCGCGCCAACCAGTCCGCCACCGTCTCGGGCTCCAGCCCCCACGCGTGGTTGATGAGTGCTGCGGCGTTCGCACCAAACCTCCGCCGCAGCGCCTCGGCATGAGTGCGGGAGAATTCCGCCAACTGCCCCAGCGTGTAGATGCCCATCTCCGCCAGCCGCTGAGCCGTTGCCCGTCCCACCATCCAAAAGTCCGTCAGCGGCCGGTGGTTCCAAAAGTTCCGGCGGAAAGTCGCTTCGTCCAATTCCGCGATACGCACACCGTCCGCCCCCGCCTCCATCCGCTTGGCGAGGATGTCCATAGCCACCTTGCAGAGAAAAAGGTTCGGGCCAATCCCCGCCGTCGCGGTAATCCCCGTCTCCCGCAGAACCTCGCGAATCAACCCCGCGGCAAGTTCCCGCGCCGTCCCGCCGTGGCTTGCCAGATAGGCCGTCGCGTCAATGAACACCTCGTCAATCGAGTAGGCGAAGAGATCCTCCGGCGCAATACTCTTGAGGTAGATGCCGCGAATCTTCTGGCTCGTCGCAAGGTAACAATCCATCCTTGGTGCAACCGTCAGATAGTCGATTGCCAGCGTTGGATCGCGGTCGAGTTCCGCCTTGGAATGGCTCCCCTTCGCGTCCTTCCCGCACCCCCTTTGCGCGTTTAGGCGGGAGACCATCCTGCCCACCTCGAAGAGCCGAGCCCGCCCGGGAACGCCCAGATTCCTAAGCGCCGGCGTGACCGCTAGGCAGATGGTTTTCTCGGTTCGGGTCGGGTTGGCGACGACCAGAAGGGTGTCCAGCGGATCAAGTCCTCGGTTGGCGCATTCGACCGAGGCGAAGTAGGACTTTAGGTCTATGGAGATGCAGGTTCGGCGGGACAACAGATTCGCTCCCGTGGGGCTGGAGGCCGTGTTGGAAAGCGGGTCGGGATGTGCCTCCTCAGGGCTTCGGGGGCGCCGCGGAGTTGAGCGAAGAGAGAGACACGGGAGAGGTTGGCGGAATAGTGAATCCAGGGGCCTTTGCGGCGCGCTCCGTCTGGGCGGAGAAGGGCCCTTGTGAGGGCGCGGAAATAACAGGCACGCCCCGGCTGGAATGCGGCAAAGGGGGTAGAAATGGGGCGACGGCAAGCGCGGCGCGGTACTGGTCAAGGGGCGTTCTCAGAAGCGCGAGATGGTGTTCGCCTGCCGCACGGAGCAGGTCGTCGGGAACCGCGCGATTGTGGCAAATGAGGAGCGCAGGGGCGCCCCGGTGAAGGGCGACGGCAAGAGCGTTAAGGTGGCTCTGGATAGTCCCGAAGAGTGCACCCTTGGGACAGTGGGCGAGGGCATCGGAGAGCAGATCGCTGAAGTAGGCCGTGGAGAGATCCGCGTCCGGAGCAGCATCGGCAAGAATCTCGAAACCGCAACGGTGTGCCAGGTCGGAAGGGTGCATGGGAACGGGCGCGGTCAGGTGCGGTGGATGTCCGTGCGCCGCTTGCGGCCGCTACGGTCATAGGGCGGCGGCGAGACCAGCACCTCGTCGTCCGGAGGCGGTTCGTCGAACGGATCGGGTTGGCTCCTCCGCCGCTGCCAGCGAGTAAAGAAACTCTCCGGCTCGCGGTCGGAAGACCAGTCGCTCGCCACCATCAGATACTCTTGCTCCGCCGCTTGGAAAATCATCCATCCAATGAGCGCGCGGAAGAGCCCTCCGCCACCTAAAAGAATGTTCAGGATAAAGCCGAAAATGCCCCCGACCGGAAACGAAATCTGCATCCCGAAGAACCCCAAGACCCCCGTGAGCATCATATAGATCGCCAAATATCTCCCGATGCGAGCCGCCCACCAAGTCGCCCGCCTCCGGCTCATTTGGAACTGCAGAGCCGCCCTCAAAATGCGCCCGCCGTCCATCGGAAACGCCGGTAGCAGATTGAACACCCCCAGCATCAGATTCGTCATCATTCCCCACCAGCAAACTAGACAGAGAAAACTATTGCCCGGCACCACCATCAGCCCCAGCAACAGCCCCGCCCCCAGCAACAGACTGCTCGCCGGCCCGGCCGCCGCCATCAGCAACTCCTGCCAACCTTTCGCCGGCAGACGCGTGAAACTCGCACACCCTCCGAGCAGTTGCAGCGTGATGCAACTCACCCGCCCGCCGAACCGAAGCCCGACCACCGTGTGCGCCAGTTCGTGCGCCAGAATCGACCCCAGCAGCAACACCGTGTAGACCAGTCCCTCGAACAGCCCCCCCAGTTGGAAGATCATATAGAGTGCCAGGAAAACAACTGAAAAATCAAGCACCACCGGTATACCCCAAATCGTCCCCAGCCGATAAGAATTGAACGACAACATCGCCTACTCCACATTCTGAATCTGCTCGCGAACCGTCTCCAGTTTCGCCTTGAACGCAATCACCAGCGAAGTCACCTCCGCATCATTAGCCTTCGACCCCGTCGTGTTGATTTCGCGGAACAACTCCTGGCAAAGGAAATCCAGCGCCCGCCCGCACGGCTCCCCACCATCGAGCAGCCTCCCCGCGTGCTCCAGATGCGCCCCCAAACGCGTCAACTCCTCCGACACATCGCAACGATCCGCAAAAATCGCAACCTCCCGCTCCAGCGTTCCGGCATCCAGCGCAACCCCCTCTGAAAGCAATCCCTCAAGCCGCCCCTTAAGCACCTCCCGGTACCGCTCCGGCACACCCGCCGCCCGCTGCAAAACTTCCTCCCGCAGCCGTCCCAACTCGCCAAACCGTTCGCGCAAATCAACCTCCAGCAGCGAGCCTTCCCTCCTTCGCATCGAATCGAGCCCCTCCAACGCCTCCGACACCACCCTTAAAACAATCTCCTTGATAGCCTCGTCCGGCTCCGGTAGCGCGCTTCCTCTCAGGAAATCCGGGCACTGCAAAAGCGACGATGCCTTCAAATCGTCCGCCAGATCCAGTTCCTTCGCCAGCCGCCGCAGGAGTGCAACCTGTTCTCTCAGGGATTGGCACATTCCCGCGTCGTCCGAATACGCCACCGCCACATTCACCTTCAGATAGCCACGGGCGCATCGTTGGCGCGCCAGCGCCTGAACCGCGGGCTCCAGCGAGAGCCACTCTCTGGGCAGCGCCACGGTGCAGTCAAACTGTTTTCGGTTCACGCAGGAGAGTTCCACTGCCAACCGGAGGTTGCCTTGTTCGGCCGCGGCTCGTCCGAATCCGGTCATACTTTTAATCATTGTCTCATCCTCAAGAGGGTTGATGGGGGCACCATCCGATCGAGGATGGCTTCGAGGGTCTGTCTTAGGCTGGATTCAAGGGGTTGGATAGCCGCGCGGGCGGCCTGGAGGTGGGCTTCGAGGAGGTCGGCGTCTGGGCAGGGCGGGGGCAGGGAATAGAGTGTGGGGCGCTGTGGTCGGTGGGCGTCTGGGGGGGCGGCCGAGTCGTTGAAGTCGTCTGCGATCTGGTAGGCGATGCCGGCGGCGGTGGCGAAGGTGCTGAGGGCGTTGCAGAGTGGCTCGGGGGCACCTGCGGCGGTTGCTCCGATGAGGACGGCTGCGCGGAAGGCGGCGGCGGTCTTGCGTTCGTGCAGGCGCAGGATGGTGTTTTGGGTGGGGGGCTGGGGTGCGTTTGAGAGGGCTAGTTCTTCGCCTTGGCCTTGGGCGAGGGAGTGGTAGGCGCGGGTGGCGTGGATGACTATTTGGAGGAGTGTTGGTTGGTCGAGCGGGGTCTGGAGAATGAGTTGGTAGCCTTGTGCGACGAGGTAGTCTCCGGTGTTGATGGCGGTTGGGATGCCGTATCGGATGTGCAAGGCGGGGTAGCCGTCTCGGGTCGGGTCTGAGTCTTCGATGTCGTCGTGGATGAGGGAGGCTTTGTGGAAGCATTCGATGGCGATGGCGAGTTGGCGCGGGATGGTTTGGCTGGTTCCGCCGAGGGTGGTGTAGAGTGTGGCGAGGAGGCGGGGGCGGAAGCGTTTGCCGTCTTGCGCGAGGTAGGCAAGGGCGATTTGGGCCGGCGGGGTGGTGTCGTGCCAGTAGGGTTTGAGGGCGTCTGGGGTGAACCAGGTTTTGGGGTCGGTCATTGGGCGAGTTTGTCGACGAGGGTGAGGAGGCTGGTGAGGGCTTGGTGTTCGGGGATGGTCTGGACGAGTTGGCCTTTTTCGTAGAGTGCGAAGCGTTGTTTTCCGCCGCAGAGGGCGATATCGGCGTCTTTGGCTTCGCCGGGGCCGTTGACGATGCAGCCCATTACGGCGATGTGGAGGGGTTTGGCTCGGGGGTGTTGGCGGTAGTAGTGTGCGAGGGTGGTTTCGACTTGTTTGGCGAGGGGGATGAGGTCGACTTGTGTGCGGCCGCAGGTGGGGCAGCTGGTGATGGTTGGGCCGGCTTGGAGCAGGCCGCAGGCTTGGAGGAGTTGGCGTCCGACTGCTACTTCCTGGGCGATGTCGTCGGTAAGGGAGATGCGGATGGTGTCGCCGATTCCTTCGAGCAGGAGGGTGCCTAGGGCGACGCTGGATCGGATGGTTCCGGCGAGGAGGGTGCCGGCTTCGGTGAGGCCCAGATGGAGGGGATAGGGGCTCTTTTGGGCGAGGAGGCGGTAGGTCTGGATGGTGCGTTGGACATCGGAAGCTTTGGCGGAGAGGACGATCTCGCGGTAGTCGAGGCGTTCGAGGTGCTGGGCGTGTTGGAGGGCGCTTTGGACGAGGGCTTCGGGGGTGGCAGAGCCGTATTGGTCGAGGAGGTCTTTCTGGAGGGAGCCGCCGTTGACGCCGATGCGCACGGGGATGCGTCGGGGTTTGAGGGCGGCGACGACTTGGGGGAGTGCGTCGGGGGCGCGGATGTTGCCCGGGTTGAGGCGGACGGCGTCGACGCCGGCCTGCACGGCGGCTATGGCGAGGCGGTGGTCGAAGTGGATGTCGGCGACGATGGGGAGGATTTGGGCGCGGCAGAGTCGGCGGAGGGGGTCGACGGCTTCGGTGTCGGGGAGGGTGGCGCGGAGGATGTCGCAACCGGCTTCGCGGGCCGCTTTGGCTTGGCGGATGAGGGCGTCGGGATCGTGGGGGGAGGCGGTGCACATGGTCTGGACGCTGATGGGCGCGCCGCCTCCGATGGGTATGCCGCCGACGCGGACTTGTCGGGTCTCTTGCCTTGTCATAGGTAGGGGTATTATAGGAAAAAGGGCCGCTTCTGACAAGTCTTTGGCGTTGGTGGGAGAGGAGGGTTTTCTCGGGCACCTTCGGGGGGCGGAGGTGGGTACTTTGGGGGTCAGGAGGTTGGCACCTTCGGGGGGGATTGGTGGCAACCTGGCGGAAGTGCGGGCGTCCGGGAACCTAGAGGGCTCCGAAGAGGATGGAGGAGAAGGTGGTGATGGGGGCGGTGTCGCGGAAGTTGTCGATGACCTGGCGGGCGTCTTTGAGGGTGCCGAGGAGTTCATCGTAGAGTTCGGGGTCGTTGGCCAACTTGCCAAGGGAGCCCTCGCCCTGTTCGAGCCGGGTGGTAAGACCCTTGAGGTTGGCGGCGACGGTCTGGAGGTCGGCGGCGGTGGTGCGGAGCGTCTCGAAGGTCGAACCGTCATCGGAGAGGAGTTTGCCGAGCGTGCCTTCTCCCGAGGCGAGTCGACCCGAGACGGTCTTGAGATCGGCGGTGAGTTGCTTGACATCGGAAGCCGCCTGCTTGAGGTCTTCGTACGGCCCGCCCTGATCGTTGAGCAACCGCCCGAGGGTCGACTCCCCGCGCGCAAGTTTCTCCGAAAGCCCCTTGAGATTCCCCGCCGCCGCGGCGAGCGAATCGTAGAGCGAGGTGTCTTCCGAGAAGAGTTTCCCGAGCGTCCCTTCGCCGCGCTCGACGCGCACCACCAGATTGCTCAGAGAGGCGGAAATCCGGTTCACATTCGCCAAAGTTTCCCCCACGCCGCCGCGCGAGAGCGCCTCCCGAATCTCCTTGACCGACGCCTTCAACTCTCCTAGGACATCCTCCGGCGGCAGCCCGCGAATCGCCTCCCCGGGCTCCAGCACGCGCCCCCGTCCCTCGGACATCTTCAGGTAGTGTCCGCCCAAGAGCGAGGTCGGCTCCACCGACAGCGTCGAGTCCTCCCGAGGCGCGACATCAGGATCCAAAAGCAACTTCACCACCACCCCATCGCGCGAGAGCGACAGGCTCCGCACACTCCCCACCGACATCCCCCTCAAAACCACATTGTCATTCTTGCGCAAACCACCCACATCACGGAACACAACCGACCATTCCCGACGCCCCCGAGACGAAAAAAGATCCGCCCCCGAGATGACAACCGAGAAGAATATCAGCGCGGAAAACACCCCCAGCATAAACAACCCCGTCAACAACGGATAGAATATCGAACGACGATTCATCAGCAACTACCTCCGGAAAAACCTGCCTACGAAATGAACTGCGCCTCAAGAAACCTCCGCACCTCCGGAATCCTTGAAGCCGCAAACTCCCCTGCCTTCGCCACCAGCACCAGCCTGCCCCCCACCAGCAGCCCAATCCGGTCAGCATACTCCAACGCTCCGCGCAAGTCGTGCGTCACCACAATGCCCGTCATCCCCCGCTCGTCAGTCAACCTCCGGATCAGCCTGTCGATTTGCCTTGAGAGGATTGGATCCAACCCAGAAGTCGGCTCGTCGAACAGCATCGTCGTCGGCCCCAACGCCATCGCCCGAGCCAATCCCGCCCGCTTGCGCATCCCGCCGGAAATCTCCTCCGGGAAGCGATCCGCCGCATCCAGAAGCCCCACCGCCTCCAACAGACCATCCACCCGCTCGTCCAGCTCCCGCCCCCTCAGATGCGTATTCTCCCGGAGTGGAAGTTCCACATTTTCCCGTACGCTCTTCCAAGCCAGAAGCGCCCCGCTCTGGAACAAATAACCCAGTTTCGAACGCACCTCCCGCAGCATTTGCGGCGTTGCATTCGGCACGGAGATGCCATCCACCAGCACATCGCCCCTGTCGGGATCGAGCAGCCCGGCTATCAACTTCAGTGTCACCGTCTTGCCCGTCCCCGAGGGGCCGCAGAGCGCAAAAAGTTCCCCATTCGGTACCGTGAGCGAGACCCCGTCGAGCACGACCGCGCCGGGGAAAGATTTGAACAAATCGCGCAATTCAATCATAGGTCAGCGGGCGAATCCGTAGAAGCAGCGGGTTATGATGTAGCCCGTCACGAGAATCAACAGGAACGAAACAATCACGCAGTGTCGTGTGGCTTTTCCGACCCCGGTCGCGCCTCCTGTCGTGGCAAGTCCAAAGTGGCAGGCGACGCCAGAGATAACAATCCCGAAGCAGAATGCCTTGAACAGTCCGACCCAAAGGTCTTTGAGTTCGGCCCAGTGGAGTGCGACCTGGAAGTAGAGTCTCCAGTCCACATTGAGCTGGGTCGTGCCGACGGCCGCGCCTCCGAGAAGGCCGAACATGCAGGCGCAGAAGGAGAGCAGGGGCATCATCAGGGCCATAGCCCAGATGCGGGGTGTGGCAAGGTAGCCAATGGGGTCGATGGACATCAGTTCGAGGGCGGAGAGTTCTTCGTTGACGGCCATAGTCCCGAGTTGGGCGGCGATGGAGGAGCCGACGCAGGCGGCCATGACGAGTGCGCTGAGGAAGGGGCCCATCTCGCGCAGCATGGAGACCATGACGGCGGAGGCGATGTACTCTTCCTGGCTCCATCTCTGGAGTTCGATGCCGGTTTCGAGCGCGAGGATCATGCCCATGAAGATGGCGGTGACGGTGAGCACGGGGAGGGTGGAGATGCCGCAGAGGTAGAGTTGGTCTGCAAAGGCCCGACGGGAGTCCCGGTGGGTCAGGAGGCGGGGGGCTCCGGCGACGGCTTTGAGCACGAGGAGTGTGCCTTGGCCGAGGTCGAGGATGGGCTGGAGGAGGGGTGGGCGGTTGGTATCCATGGGGTGCTACCAGTGAATGAGTCCCCAGAAGAGGAAGTTATCGGCGGAGCCGTCCGGGTTGCGTCTGAACTCGTAGAGTGTCCACAGGGGGGCGAGGTTTCGTTCGATACCGGCGGCGTTGCGCAAGGGGTAGAGGTCGGGGATGCGGAGGCTTTGGGAGCCGTCGCGGTGTTTGATGCGGGAGTAGAGGGGCCATAGTCGGACATAGCGCTGGAGGGTGGTTGGCGGCTGGTCGGGGGATTGGCCGGCGCGTTCGACGGTCTCGCTGAACCAGAGGGGGAAGAGTCGGACGAAGCGGGTGGTCTCGGGCTGTTGGAGGTGTTGGGAGTGTCGGGTTGCGCCGGCGATGAGGGGCCACAGGGCGTACCAGTGGCGGTGGGTTTCGTAGGCGGTCTGGCCGTAGATGGGCCAGAGGGACAACTTCTCGCGTTCGGGGTCTTGGGCGTACTCGAAGAGGGGCCAGATGCGGGTTAGGCGTTGGGCTGGCCCGCGGGTATGGCGGATGATGGGAGGCAGGAAGAGCCAGCCAGATTCGGTCGAGGTGTCGATGCGTGCGGCGAGGGGCCACAGCATCCAGGCGGAGCCTTGGCGGAGGTCTGAGTCGTAGTGCGCACGGCTCCAGAAGGGCCACAGGATGTAACTGTTTTCGCCCTGTCCGTCGCGACGGGTTCCGGCGAAGGGGAAAATCCCGGTGCGTTCAATCTCCCGGGGCTCGGGGGTGGCTCCATCGGTCTGCCAGGAGAGCAGGGGAAAGAGGAGGTAGCGGGTGCGGATGGCGCGCGATCCGGCGGTGGTGTAGGCCAGATAGAGGGGGAAGAGGGTGAAGTCGACATTCTTTGCGATGCCGGCGAAGGCGGGCAGGTGGCCGTAGAGCGGGAAGAGCCCGAAGTAGGATTCGTATTCGCGATTGCGGCCGTGGAACCAAAGGGGGAAGAGGGTGAAGAAGTGGCTTTGGGTCTGCTCTCCGGTCTCGCGGCTCCAGGCGGTGTTGGCGAAGCGTCCGTAGTGGCGGTCGCGGCAAGCAGTCCAGTGTGCGAGCGGCCAGAGCACATCCGTGACGCTGGCGTCGGATTCGGGTCGGCGGGCGTAGGAGAAGAAGGGTCTCAAGGCGGTGAAACGCGTGCCGTCGCGCTCGACTCGCTCCTCGTAGAACGGCCCGATGCGGAAGCGCTCGACCGGCTCGACTCTAAGCGTCGGTTCGGTCGGCATCGGGGCTCCCCACGCGACCCACGGCAGGGCAATCAACCCAACTAGGCGGCTGATTTTCATACGCTCCATTATACATACTTTCCGGTAGGTATACAAGCGCAAAGCGCCACGCCTCCCCCATCCCCATTTCCCGCTCTGGCGGCGAGGGGTACCTTCCCGCCTCGCCAAAGGTGGATTGGATTCCTCCCGGAAGGTTCCTACCACAGGCCTCCTTTGGTGGCAATCTCTAGGGGCAGAAGGTGGCAACCTGCGTCCCGCCCAATCGCCAACCTTTGGGCCATCGATGCGTCGCGTCCGCTTAGCCAATCGCGACAAGGGGAGCCGCTTGCAGGCCATTCGTCTCCTGGACTGGTGGTGGCTATTGAGCCTTCGCGGGGGAAGCGATCGTTGCGGACGAGGAAAAGATTCTCGTCCGTGGCCGGCGGCGGCAGGCAACGCAAAAAAGGGTGCCCGCCTTGCGGCGGACACCCTTGGAACTCAGTGGAGTCGAGCGGCTACTGGAGATCGGGTGCGAAGGTCTCGCTCTCCAGAAGGAAGCATCCGCCGCGCTTGATGGTCACGCGCCGCTTCGGATTCTCCGTCGGGTAGACCGAATCGCTGACCCAGAAGGCACCCGTTCCGAAAGGAATCGAGAGGTCGAGATCACCTCCGGGGTTGCAGGAACCGCAGTCTTTGAGCCAGCCCACAATGACGACCCCCTTGAATGTGGCTTTGGCGCTCTTCTTCTCGCCCTTGATGGTAAATGTCCCGCTGAAGACACCGGTCGCCTTGTTGAAGGAGAGGCGCAGTCCAAGCGGATTCGCCTGCCCTCCCTTCAGGGCAATCTTCGAAGACGAGACGGTCACCTGCTGGGGCTGGGCTCCAGTCGTTTCCGAGGTCGGCGCGCCGAAGGATTCGGCATGCATGTTGACCAGACTCTCGAACTCGATGTTGGCGAAGAGGTTGGTCGACCCCGTGGTCTGGTCGCAGCAGACTTCGAGGTTCGCCTTTGGATCGTAATAGTTGCCGTACGCGCCGAGAAGGGCAGCGTAGTTGAGCGACTCGTAGCCGGTATTGACGGCCCAAAGTGCACCCGTTTCGCCCAAAACCACCTTCGGGTCGTCATGGTAGTCTTCGGCGGCGTTGGCACGAATCTTCAGCAGCACCGAGAAGCGTTCCTTGCTCGAAACCTTCATCACCGGCAGCAACGCCCAAGTGTCATCCTCGGTCGGAATCAGGGTCGCCGTGCCGCTGATAGCGGAGCCGTTGGGGAGCACGCCCGAGTAGGTGACCTTGCCGGTACGAATGGCCGAAGTCGTGTTCATCTTCAGCGTCAGATAGCCTCGGCCCGTGGGGCGCAGAGCCGCACCACTCAGGTTCTCGGGTGGCACGGTCGCTCCGCCTTCTTCGCCGTCCTCCTCGAACTCGGGGACGAGCGCGACGGTGTAGTAGCCGGCAAACGCCTCGGCGGAACCTTCCCCGCTCTTCGCCCAGGTTCTGGACGGAAAGACGAGGTCGCAGAAGACGCCGTCTGTGTCGTAGGCGGAAACTCTACCGGTGACCTTGCCAGCCGCGTCGATGGCGATGGTCGCCGTGGTGCCGTTGCGATCGGCCAGTTCCGCCGTGCAAGTTCCCGACTCGGAAATGGACGACCAGGCGGTCGAGCGCAGGGTCGTGGAACCGCCGGCATGGATGTAACTCAGCGACACCTTGCCGGTCTTGGCAATCTGCAGTTTCGAGATTGTCCCTTCCAGTATGGAGGTGATGAACAAACCATCTGCTCCGCGGACTGCATAGCCCCCGACAATCGTCAGGGAAGAAGCCGAGAGGCTGGGATTCACATCGGCAATCTCCTTGATGGAGAGGATGAGCCGGAGTGTCATGCCGGGCACCGTGGTGCGGCCGCGCCGCTCGCTCACCTGCCAGATGGAGACATAGTCACCCGCCTTGGTCGCGGCACCCGAGAGAAGCGCTTCACCGCTCTTGGAATCGTAGGCGAACTTGACGCCGGAGGGTAGCGAGCCGCTCAACTTCCGGATCGTGATGGCACCGCCTTGGGTGTTCGTCAGTTCGATGGATTCGTTGAGCGCTTCATACTGCGTCTTGGCGATGACCACCTCATTGGTCTGGAATGCGGGGGCATCCTCCGCAATCAGGTGAACGGTCAATTTGTCCGCGCCTCTGACCGTCTGGATGCCTGTAGGAACCAGAGTCGCTGTCACAAGGGCTTTCGGGCACTCCGCCAAGGTGGGCAGGGAAAGCGTTGCACTTCTGATGTATTCCGAGGCGTTGTTCTCCCACGAGAGTGACTCAGGGGCAATCGAACCGTAATCGACCTTGAAGGTTGTTGAAACGGCGGTCGACACGCCCTCGACGCGCTCTACGCCAATTATAAGGGAGTCGCCTTCGCGAGCGTAGAAATCGGTCTCGACGAAACGCAACTTGCCGACAATCGGCTGGTCGTCTTCCGTGATGACGATCGAGAAGGGCTCGACTGTGTTCTTGGTCAGGCTCTCCTCCAGCGAAAGGGAGAACGAGAGCGCGTCCTCGCCCGCATAGATGAGGTCGTTCTTGAGCGTGACCGTCACCGAGTTCGTGACTGTTTCGCCCTCTGTCCAAGTCAACTCCAGCGGTTCGATCTTCTCAATCCGGTTGTTCGTCACGGCTGTGCCCTCGTAGGCGAGCGTAGCCTTCACCGTGCCCGAGAGACCGTCTGTGCGGATGAACGGAATCGTGAAGGAGCCGGCATTTTCGGCGACTTTTTCAGGGATGGCGCCCAGTTCGATCTGCCCCGGCTTCCAGTGCTGGAACGCTAGCGTTCCCTTGGTTGTGGCGGTGAGAACGAATGTTCCTGTTCCGTCCGCAATGTAGAACTCAGGATCCTGTTCGTCGCGGGACAGATTGAGCCCTTCCGGGATATACCAGTCGGCATCTAGACCGTCGAGGAATGCGAAGCGGTAGCGCTGACCGTCCTCGACATGGATGCGCAGTTGGGCGAGTCCGTCGGGATCCAACTCGATGGTTCCCTTCATCTCGGCAGGGGACACGACACCAATCCCCAGCGGGAAGTGGTAGGCGGTGGTCGAAGTCTTGCCAGATGCGATGGTTTTTGCGAGTTGTTCGGTGTCGGGCTCGACAATCAGGTAGCAGACCGCATCGGCGGCGGTCGGCGAGAAGGGTAGGGGTTCGTCTCCACCGCCCGAGGCCAAGGTGGTTTGGACATTGCCCGAAACCTGTATGATTGTGCGCTTGACGGGTGTGCTTGCCGCGAGCGCGTTCGTGCCAATCTCGTAGTCGACGCCAACGGTGGTATTGGTCAGTTTGAAGTAGTCTGCCGCGTCATTGATGTTGACCGTGCCGGCAGCGGGCGCGGCGAAGGAGACGACCGCAGCCGTGGTTTTGATGTAGGAGTTAGATTCCTCATCCGCCTCGTCGGCCAAGAGCAGAAGGTCGTTCAGGCGTGCAATGTTGTCGGCCACGGGGTAGGACTTGTCGGAGAGTTCAAGCGGGTTCAGGCGCCCGGCGACAGTGCCATCCTTTCGCAACAACAGGAAGGTCGGATTCCCGAGGCGGTCTTTAGTTGAGTTGTCGATCAGCCAAGTCTGGTAGGTCAGTTCGACATTGCGCTGGGCGATCTGCTCCGCTTGGTCGAGGTTGGCCATTTTGCGGGTCAGGTAGCCCAGTCCACTGAGGCCGCTGGAGACGCCCGGACGGAGCAAGGTCGGCAGGGGAATGGGTTTCCAAGGGCGGCTGCTGGTGTCGACGAGGGAGGTGTCGATTTGAACTAGCGCGACATTGTTCGATACAGCCCAAGCCTTAAACTCGTCGGAGGCGAGCAGACTGGCGTCCGCGCCCTTGCAGTTGGGGCACCAGAGCGAGCCGGTCACCATTGCCAGCGTGTAGGCTTTACCCTCCTGCGCGGCGGTGCGGGCCTTGGCGACATCCAAATCCATAGTCCACTCTCCAGCCTGGAGGGTCTCGGCGGTACGCTCGCCAATCCACAAGGGGTTTGCGGAAGAGTTGGGAATGTCGACGAGGGTAATGGCCGACTCTTCGACGGACTCTCCCTCCTCGTCGAGAAGGGTCAAGGCAATGGTACTATCAGCCTGCACCGCGCTCTCGACCAGAAACGGAGGAATGGAGAGCGTGCGGTTGTCCGCATCGGTTCCCCAGACGAGCGGGAGGTTGACGCTCTGGTTCGTCTGCCCGACATTCCAAGGAAGTTGGAACTCGTGGGTCACGGTGGCTGTGCCCGACTGGAATGCAACCTTCAGGGTGTTGGTTGCGGCTGCCTTGGCGACGGACTGGTCGCGGACGAAGGGGATGGCGACATTGGTGGTCGAGCCGATTTGGGCTTCCAGCCGCGCATTGGGGAGGTTGCTGACGGCGAAGGTTCCGCCATTATAGGTCGGGCGCGGGCTGAACCCCGGGAAGGTGGCGATGATGTTGGCGTAGACATTGTTCTCGCCTGCAGTCCCAGTCTTGCCGCCGCGCAACGAGTCGCCGACGGTGTAGTGACTACTGTCGCTGGGTTTTTTGAACTGGTTCCAGTAGAAGCGGATGAGCGGGAATTGGGTCTGCACGCCCTGCTTGTAGACCCACTTATACCAGGTTCCATTCATGGCGCCATTGGCATCGGTGCTCTTGATGTAGCAGAAAACGATGCCAGTTTGGGCAATCCGATTGGTGAAGGAGTCGGTACCGATGATGAGGTTGAGGGATTTGCAATGGCCGCAACCCTTGTTGCTCCAGACTGCGACGAGCGGCAGTTTGTTGGCATCGGCGTAGGCAAGGCACTTGTCAAGGCTAGCGTGCCAAACACCTGTGCGGACGGGCTGGTCGGCGGCGTCACGCACGCGCAGGACATAATCGTCCTTTTCTGCTTCAGTCAGCGCGAATGCGGCTGAAGCGCATCCGAAGACCAGCACAAGGCTGGCGATGATTCGTTTGATTGGATTCATATGGTTCGCCTCCTAGTTGGAGTTGGATGTCTATTCCTCGTCGGGATTTTCCTTGAGCCAAGACTCGGCGGCCTTGGTTCCGGAGTAATCGTCGCCGGTGAGGAAAAGGTATTGGTCTTTGGCGGCATTCTGCGCGGGGAGGTTGTCGCCTTGTTCGAGCAGTTTGAGCAGGATGGCCATCTGCTGGGAGTTGGAAAGGTCATTGAGTTCCATCATCAAATCGCCCAAAGCCTCTTCGTCGTCAATTGCCAGCAGACCGGCTTCCATAACTTGGGCCTTGAGATTCGCCTCCTCGAGTTGATTGAGCGCATGCTTCCATTGCTCAACGGCCGCCGCGGCAATCTCCTTGTCGGGGTCGAAGAGGAGATTGGTCAACTGGACGAGCGCCTTGGGGCCGAACCAGCCCAGCGCCTCGGGGAGTTTGGCTCGCACATCGCGATTGGCGCAAAGAGCCAAATCCTTGGCCAGCGCGAGCACCTTGGCGCAATCTTCGTTGTCGAGCGCCTGCTGGAGGGATTGTAACTGCTGGCGCTCCTCGGCGGTAAAGACCGGCTCCGAAACTTGGATGGCGGCGGCTGCCTTGGATGCCTTGCTCCTGACCGTCTTGTCGCCAATCTGGGTGCCCGAAACCTGCGCATCCGCCGCCTGCACCGTTGAGACGCGCACCGATTCTGCTTGCGCGGGATCGGGCTTTGCGGTATGGCACCACAGCCATCCGCCCAAGGCGCCGCCGGCTCCGACTGACACGATCAGCGCCAGGAAAAGTGTCCGCCTAGTTCGTCTTCGCATCGGGCTTGGGCTTGGATTGGAGGTTGCGCCGAGGCCTGCGCGTCTGGCGTTTAGGATTGGGGAAGAGATTTGTTCCATTGGGATAATAGACAACCGCCTGCTCGAAGAGTTGCTTGGCGAAGGTCTGGTGGAACTTCAAAGAGCGTTGTTTATGAATCTGTTCGCGCAACTCCTCCCGTGAGCCGGGAATCTCCGCCGACTCGTAAATGGGGAAAGCCACCCGCGTCAGCACATAGGTCAGCCCGTCCTGCAACTCCTCTCCGCGGACAATCTTCTCCAACTTCACTACGCTGATCCGGTCATCCACCTCCATCGGCATGCTGAAGTCCCCCGGGTGGTGAGACAAGACCCACCGGCGCAGAGCCGGCAACACCTCCAAATCGACCGCCTCGAACGAGTTCCAGCAACTGCCCTGTTCCGGGTCAAGCGGCGAATAGGTCTTCGCCACTTCGACGATATTCGACCCAGCCTTGAGCGCATCCCAAGCCTTGAAAGCCAACTTGCGCATCACCGCGTTTGACGCCGCCGCGCGCTGGTTGAACGCCTCCAGTCGCGCAAACCCTTCGTCCAAATCCTTCTCTGTCACATCAAGACTTCCCTTCGCGGCAACCGACCTCAAATCGTCGGCAAGCGCCTGCGAACGGATTAACTCCTTGAAATGGACGCCCGCCTCGCCGCCCATCTCTTCGGCGAGTTCATTGAGACGCTTTCCTGAGCGCCGAAGCGACTGGGCGATATTCCTCTCATAGCGCGCAAGGGTCTCGGGCTTCAATTCGACCCCTAGCCGTTTCGCCTCGTCCGTCATAATCGTCTGTCGGATGAAGTCGCTGATAACCGACGGCCGACTGCGCCGAACCTGGGCATCCACCGTCGAGTCGCCGCCCGCTCCGACCGCTTTGTTCCGACGCATTTCATAGATACGGCGGTACATCGCCAACCCAATGTCAAAATCCTTGCGGCGGAGTAGATGCCCATTGACGCAGACCACCACTTCTTCAGGCGCCAAATTGGTCAACGGGCGGTCAACCTCGGCGGCAACCACGCCCGCCGGGCGATTCGTCCAAGCCGGATCAAATCCCTTCTGTTCCAATTCACCCTTCCCGCATCCCGAGAAGAGCAAAGGAAGGCAAAGCGCCACTCCCGCGACCGACTTCCCAAACATCCGATTCATAGCCAAGTCACACATCCTTTGCCTTCCGAAAACAATCCACACGCTTGTCTACCCGATCCCCTGAAACCAACTGGTTCGTTGCGCGGCAAACACCCCGACGACATACCCGACCGCTTGCCTGAACGCGATTGATTCCATCCCCAAAGAGGAACTCGCATTATACCTCTCTCCTCGGGCAATGTCAACACCATCCTGCTGCTTTTACAAGTCGATTTTAGAATCGGGGGGGCTATTGTCTGCCGAGGCTGTCGGGACCCCGACTGTCGCCTAGATGCAATCTAAACACCATTTGGTCGGTCGGGAGTCTTGCCTCGCCGGGGATGGCAAGCATTGGAGCCCCCTTCCACCCTTATGGTGTAAAAAGAGGGTGGCACATCAAGCGCGCCACCCTCTTTTCGGATTTACAGCCTAGACTGTCGGATTAGAGGCCGACATAGGCAGGGACGAGTTTCTCAACCGTACCATCAAGGTCTTTGGCGGCCTTCTTGGAAGCGGAGGAGTTGTACTTCAGCGACCAGGTGCCGTAGACAACGGTATCCTCGTCGACGAGGGTTTCGAGGTCATCGCACTTCCAAACCTGCGACTCAAGGATGGCATCGCAGGCGCTCTTCGGAACATAGACCGAAGCGGAGAGCGTACCAGCGAAGTTGCCGGAGAAGGAGGTGTAGAGCCCCTTCTTGGCATCGAACTTGCCAAGGGCGGCGAAACTGACAGCCTTGATGGTCTGGCGGGTTTGGGCGAACTCGCCGTCATCCCACACGAACGCAGCCTCGGCATCGGACTGCTTCTTGCCGATGACATTGAGGAAGGTCCAAGAGAAGGAAGGAATGACTTCCTGTTTGACAGCCTTGGTCGTCCAGAAGACCGCGACGGTAGGCGCCATGAGCGCCTCGTTGCAGGTCGGGTCGCAAGTGGCAATCACGCCGGCGCCGGCGATGGTGCCGGGGATGCGGATGACTTCAGTGGTATCCGAGCCAGGCTGGCAGATGTCGCCAGCGATCTTGATGGGATAGCCCGCGGTGGTCTTGCCGGAGAACTTGAAGTTGTAAACAACAGCAGCCTCGACATAAGGATCGGGATCTGGAGTGCACTGGGCGAAAGCGCCGCAGGCGACGAGAGCCGCGAATGCAAACACGGTGAACTTCTTCATTAGGATAACTCCTAGTTGTTAATGTTTAATCCCCGGAATCGACCCCACACCCGTGGGGAAAAGTCCGAGAACCGTTTCGAAACCCGACTGCCGCGATAGGGAAACTTCCCTCGGTTCCGATAAACCTAGGCCCGGACACGAGATCCGAAAACCTACCTTGGCGGTCGAAAACGGGGTAAGCATACCAAAGAAAAAAAGCGGGTGTCAAGACATTCCTTTGGTTTTGGCGAAAAATCTTCACTTGTTGGCATTTTGGGCCAAAAATGGGTGTTTTTGGGGCCGTTTTTGGCTGTTTTCGGGGTTGGGCGGATCCGGGAAAGTGCCGGAATAGGTGTCACGGTGTGGCGAAGGTGGGGGGCGATGGCTCTTTTTGAAGGGTAGAAAGGCAGTTTTGATAGGGTGGGTGGGTATCGAAATGGGGGTGGTTTGTAGGGGGAGGGGGGGAATGCGCGGGCAGGCCTGTGGAATCAGGCGGAAGGCGGATTCGGGAGGGGCTCGGTAGGTCTGCGGATAGGGTCTCGGCTCTTTTATGTTAAGGGTAAAAGGCTGTGGCGCGGCAGGCGGATAGTTAGGAATGGGGGCGATTGGTTGGCATCAGCCGGGAGCGGAGGTGGCAACCTGTGGCTTGGCAAGGTGTTAACCCTTCGGAGCCGAAGGTGGGTATCGGCACGGGGCGGGGGGTCAGAAAAAGAGGCGATCCCAAGCGCGCGCGTTGGTAGCGTCGAGGGTAAGGCGGAGATGGTGGAGGTGGTCGAGCGTCAGGACGCCGAGCCAGTAGCGTTTGGGGGTGTTGGCGGATTGGGCGAAGAGGAGCCATTGACCTGGGGCGGGGCGGAGGTTGAGGGAAGAGGCGGTGGATCGCGTGCAGGAGGCTGCGTGCCGGGCGAAAAAGTCGTCGATGCGGCGATGGGCGAAGTAGTCGGCGTTGGCGCGCGCGGATTCGGTCTGCTTGGGGGATGGCTTGACCGTGAGGGGGCGTGCGAAAACGCCGTTTGGGGTGCGTACGGTGATGGGCGGGAGGTCGGTTCGGTAGGTGGTTGCGAGGTTGTCGTTGCGTATGGCAGCGGTGCGGGCCAGAGCCTGGCGGAGGGCTTCGAGATCGGCGAGAATGGTTGGCGCGTGTGCGGGCAGTAGCAGGACGCGGGCTCGGGGCGGCAGGGTGAGCGTCAGGGTCGGAACTTCGATTTCGAAGCGGCGCGCGGGACGGTTCGAGACGGCGGGGATGAGAATGCCGTTTTGACGCGGTAGGCGCGCCTCCGTTTGGGAGAACGGAATCCCCAGCGCAAAGCCCTCCTCGTCCGCCTCCACCAGTCGCCACGAACCGAGTTCGGTGCCGGGTGTATAAGGATAAGGCCCCGCGCACCGCCCCGAGACAGGGTCGGTCAGGGTGAAACGGATTGGGCTGGCGGTTGCGGTGAGACCGGGTAGGACGAGGGATTCGGGAAGCGCCACGCCCTCGACGACGCGTTCGGCCGGGCGCTCGAATCCGCTCCAGACTTGCGCGTCGAGCGTCGCCGCCCCGAGGAGTGCTAAAAGCCACGCCGCGCGCATGGCTAACCTCGGGTCTTGGGTGTCACTGTCAGAGGGCCGAGTTCGAGTTCGCACCCCGCCGGAAAGTCGAACCCGATGCGGAAGGAGATGGTGGTGACGGAGAGTTGAAATGTCCAGGAACGGCTCAGTTGCCTGCCCGAGAAGTGGTGGACTTTTCGGGTTGGTTTCGCCTGGCCGTTGTCCACCTCCAGCCAGATTGAATAGCACGCACCTCGGTTGCGCTCGTTCAACAGATGGCGCAGTTGGAGCGCGCGGAAGCCCCTCGGTGGAAGCGCGATTGGGCGCGAAACCAGGCTGAGCGAAGCCGTGGGATGGGCGTTGCGGATGTGAAGCGAGGTGTTCTTGAATTCGACCTGTTGGAGCGCGTCGTCGGCACGCTTTGCCTGCCAGCGCCCGGCCGTCCAGTCGAGTTTGTCGGGAAGGGGAAGCGGCACTTCGGGCTGAGGCGCGGGCGGCGCGGAAACCGGTTCGGGCGCGGGTTTGCGTCGCCGCCCGAAAAGGAGTCCGCCCAACGCCAGGATGCCCACGCCCGCCGCCCCCAGCAACCACGCCCTCCGGTTCGTCCCGCCCGCCATCCGCGCCTTCGCAGAGCCGGGAAACGGGGGCGTCGAGAGGCCTGGCGCGAGGAACCAGAAGCGTTCCTCCGGGAGTCCCGCCGCCTGCACGCTTTCGCGGAAGCGTGCCAAGTCGAAGGGGATGCGGCGGAAACGAATCGAGCCCTCGACCGAGTCGAAAATGCAGTAGGAGGCGCGCAGGTCATCGTCTCGTGGCATTCCCACCGAGCCTGGATTGACAATGTACCGCTTGCCCGCCTCGAGCGTAAAGTCTCCCGCCTCCAGTTGCCAGGTCGCGCCACTGTCGCCGACTACGAAAATCGCCGGGCGGTGCGTATGGCCCGTGAAGAGAAGTTGCTCGCCGAACGCCTTCCAGCAAGCCGCGGCGTCGGCAGAATTGTGGATGTAGGCGAAGGCCATTGGCTGGACTGGCGCACCGTGCACGCAACGAAAGCCGTCGACGGCGTGGTCGGGCCGGTAGGAGGCAAGTTCTGCCGTATCTTGCGGGGCGAGTCGTGCCCGCGTCCGTGCCACGCCCTCGGCCGCGATAGGGTTGAATTCCTGCGTTGAGATCAGACCCGCTGTCGCCGCATCGTGGTTTCCCATCAAACGCACCTCCACCCGTCGGTGAACCAGGTCGATGGTCTCGGCGGGGCTCGGCCCGTAGCCCACCACATCCCCTAAGCAGATGCGCATGCCAACCCGCTCCGCCGCCGCGTCCGCCAGCACCGCTTCAAGCGCCTGGAGGTTCGCGTGGATGTCGGAGAGAATGGCGTAGCGCATGGCGGGCTAGAAGATGATATGGGTGCGGTAGACCGAGAAGGCGGCGCGAATCCTGCGCTGCTCCGCCTCCGGAATGCGGCAGTGCGAGAGGTCGAGAATCGAGAGGTTTTTCAGCCCGCTCAAGTCCTTCGGCAGGTGCGAGATTTGGCTTCCCCTCAGGGAGAGGTTCTTCAGCGAAGCCATCTGCGCCAGCCATTCGGGGAAGACCTCGACGGGGTTCCCCCCGAGATCCAAATCCGTCAGTCGTGTCCAGCCTTTGATTTGCTCCGGCACCGTTGTCAGACGGTTGTCCGCTAGGTAGAGGCGTTCGGGATTCAGGGTGGCGAAGGACTCTGGCAAGGTGGTCAGGCAGTTGGCGTTGAGGCGGATCCAGCGTAGGGACTTGGGCAGGGGGCCGAGGGTTGCGAGGCGGTTGCGGTCGAGGTTCAGGTAGGTCAACTTTTCCAGGCGCGAGAGGTCGGGCAGGGTGGTGAGCGAATTGTCCGCCAGGTAGAGCGTCGTCAACCCCGCGCACGCCGTCAACTCGGGCGGTAGGGTTTCCAGTCCCGTCGACGAAAGGTCGGCCAGTGCGAGGGCCTTGATACGCGGCAGAATCTCCAGCCCCTTGACCTTCGTGCCGCGCAGATGAAGTTCCCGCAGAGCCGCCGCCTGGGTCAGCGACTGGGGCAGCGAAAGGGCAGGCGCGTTGGTCAGGATGAGCGCCTGGGTCTGCGGCGAGAGCGCCTTCAGCGATTCCGCTTTCACGAGGCGTTCGGGGGCTTTGCGGTGGTCGAAACAGCCCGAGAGAAGCGCGCACGCCAAAGTCAGACAAATGGATGTTTTCTTCATAGTCCAATCTCCTTGTCGGTCAAATAGCAGTCAGGGTCTTCACCCCAGATGTTCCCCGTCGCCGCCTCGGCGCGGGCGCGGAAGTTTCCCCCGCAGATGTCGAGGAAACGGCATCGGCGGCAGCGTCCTTCGAGGTGCTCTCCGCGGTTGCGCAACTGGCAGAGGAGGGAACCTTCGGCAGGATTTCCCCACACATCGCCAAAGGGCATCTCGGGCACCTTTCCGAGGGGCTTGCTCCGCCAGAACTGGTCGGGATAGACCGTTCCGTCCCAGCCAATCGAGGCGATGCCCAGCCCCGACGAGTTGCCACCGTTCATCCGCAAGAGGCGCAGCACCCGCGCGGCCTGTTCGCTTCTGCCCTCCCGCAGCAGGCGCAGGTAGAGGAGCGGGCCGTCGCAATGGTTGTCGACCGTCAACACCTCCAGTCGGTGCGATTCGTGCTGGCGGGTCAGGTCAATGATGGTCTCGACCGTCTCGCGGCGCTCGGTTGGCGTGAGGTCGTCGGATGCCAGCGCCGCGCCCCGCCCCGTGGAGACTAGATGGTAGAGACAGATGCGCGGAATCCGTTCGCGGATCATCAACTCGAAGAGGGCGGGAAGTTGTTCGCGGTTGGCGCGGGTGAGCGTGACGCGCAGCCCGACCTTGACACCGAGGTCTCGGCAAAGGCGGATGCCGCGGAGGGCGTCGGCGTACGCCCCCGGCACGCCGCGAAAGGCATCGTGCGTCTCAGGAATGCCGTCGAGGCTGATGCCGACATAGGAGACGCCGAGGGCGGCAAACTGCCGCGCGGCGGTCTCGTCGATGAGCGTGCCATTGGTCGAGAAGACCGTGCGCAGCCCCTTCGAGACGGCACGGGAGGCGAGTTCGAAGATGTCCTGGCGCAGGAGCGGCTCGCCGCCGGAAAAGAGGAGCACGGGAACGCCGAACGCGGCCAACTGGTCGATGAGTTCGAACCCCTCTTGCGTGGAGAGTTGGGGACGGTCGGTGCCTTGGCTCGCGTAGCAGTGGCGGCAGCGGAGGTTGCACGCGGGCGTGGCGTTCCAGACCACGACGGGCTTCTTGTCCGCGGCGAACTGGAGCAGATGGGAGGGAAGTTTTCCGCTCATCCTGCCGTAGCGCAAGGGGTCGCTGGGTTCGACCTGTCCGAGGTAAAGTTTGGAGATGCCGACCATACTACTTCTTGTGTTTTCGCGGCGTATGCTTCGAACCCTTTGCGCCGGATGGGCGGAAGCGGCCTTTGGGCAGGGGGCGGGCCTCTGCGCCGGTTGCGAACTGGGCGTCGGAGGAGTGCCAGGGATGGTCGCGGTCGACCGGAATGGGCTGGCGGAGGAACTTTTCAATCTGCGCGAGGAAGTGGCGGTCGCGGGGGGCGCAGAAGGTCACCGCCTGACCGTCGGCTCCGGCTCGTGCGGTGCGACCGATACGGTGGACATAACTTTCGGGTTCGTTGGGCACATCGTAGTTGATGACCAGGTCGATCTGCTCGACATCGATTCCGCGCGAGGCGATGTCGGTCGCGATGAGGGCCGCGATCTTGCCTTTTTTGAACCAGGCCAGTGCGCGAGTCCGGGCGGCTTGGGACTTATCGGCGTGGATGGCTTCAGCAGGGATGTTGGCGGATTGGAGGGCGCGGGCGACCTTGTCGGCGGTGTGGCGCATCTTGGTGAAGATGAGCACTTTCTGGAGCGGGCCCTGGAAGTAACTTTTGAGCAGGTCTGGCTTGTGTTCGGGGAGGACGAAGCGTACGCTCTGGCGGATTCGTTCAACGGCGGGAGCCTCTGGCTTGATACGGATTTCGAGGGGTTCTTGGCGGAACAGTTCCTTCGCCAAGGCGGTCACGGGGGGCGGGAAGGTGGCGGAAAAGAAGAGGCTGTGGCGTTTGTCGGGGAGCAGGTTGATGATTCGGCGGACATCGGGGGCAAAGCCCATATCGAGCATTCGGTCGGCTTCGTCGAGCACGAAGGCTTCAACACCGTCGAGGGCGAGGGCTTGCTGTCCGGCGAGGTCGAGCAGGCGACCAGGGGTGGCGGTGAGAATGTCGACGCCGCGCCCGAGCGCGGCAATCTGCGGGTTGATGTTCACGCCGCCGAAGACCACCAGATGGCTTAGGCGCAGATGGCGGTTGTAGGCCTGAATGTTGGCGTCAATCTGGGCGGCAAGTTCGCGGGTCGGGGCTAGGATGAGGGCGCGTGGGCGGCGCGGAACGGGCTTGTCGGGGTGTTCGGCGAGGTGCTGGAGGATGGGAAGGGCGAAGGCGGCGGTCTTACCGGTTCCGGTCTGGGCGCAAGCCAAGATGTCCCTTCGTTGCAAGGCAGGTTCGAGGGCGGCTTGTTGGATGGAAGTGGGAGCCGTGTAGCCTTGCTCTGCGATGGCTCGTTGCAAGGGCTGAATCAAAAGTTTGAAAGCACCCTCGGCGGCGATGGGCGCCTCGGGGGGCAGATCGACCTTCCGGCGGGTCTCGAAGGTGGCGTCGATGAACTTCTGGAGCGGCACGACACCGCCCTTGGCGTGTTTGCCTTTGCCGCGCGGATCGTGGCGTGCGAGTTCACGCTCGCGCTGCTTGAGATAGGTTTCGCCCGACTGCTGGACTGCGGGCTGGAGGAAGCGGCGAATGCGGCGCGGAATCGCCTCGCCCGGGGCGCGTTCGAGAGGTGTTTCCGGGGGTGTTTCGCGCTCGGTGCAGCGGGGCTTGACGGGCTTGCCGTGGCAGGTCTTGAAGGGTTTGGGCTGGGCGGATCCGCGGCGCGGTTTGGCGTTGAATCGCGGATTGGGATTGGTGCGGGAGAACTGTCTCATGCGGGACTTTCGGGCTTGACCTCGCGGTTCATCAGTGCGGCGACGGCCTCGGCGGGGGTGGCATTCTCGAAGCAGAGATTGTAGACGGCTCGGGTGATGGGCATTTCGACGGCGTGCTCCCGGGCGATGCGGTCGATGACGCGGGCGTTCCAGTAGCCTTCGGCGACCATTTTCATGCCGGAGAGGATTTCGGAGATGGTACGGCCCCGACCCAATTCTTCGCCGACATGGTGGTTGCGGCTGTGGCGGCTGGTGCAGGTGACGACCAAATCTCCGAGACCGGAAAGACCCGAGAAGGTCTCCGTCTTGGCTCCGAGCGCAACGCCCAATCGGGTCATTTCGGCGAGCCCGCGGGTGATTAGCGCGGCGCGCGTGTTGTCGCCGAATCCGAGTCCGTCCGAAGCGCCCACGGCGATGGCGATGATGTTCTTGACCGTGCCGCCAATCTCCACGCCAAGTGTGTCGGAGGAGGTGTAGACTCTCAGGCGCGGGCCGGATACGGTCTCCTGCACGAGGCGGGCGAGAATCTCGTTGTGGCTTGCGGCGACAACGGCGGTGGGGATTTCCCTTGCGACCTCTTCGGCATGGCTGGGGCCGGAGAGCACGGCGATGTTGCGGTTGGCGAGTTCGGTGCGTGCGATTTCGCTCATTCGCTCGCCGGTCTGCTCGCAGATGCCTTTGGTGAGGCTCAGCACGGGGGTGTAGGGAGGGATGAAGGGGGCAAAGCGCCGGCAGATGTCGCGGAAGTAGCGCGAAGGGGGGGCGAGGATGACGAGTCCGGCGCCGCCGGCGGCCAACTGTTCGTTATGGGTGAAGCGAATCGCTTCGGGCAGGGGAACGCCTTTGAGGTAGGTGGCATTTTCGCGCCGTCGGGCAATCTCCTCGACTTCCTGCGGGAGGGCTCCCCAGACATAGACGCTATGGCCCAAGCGGTGGAGGTGGAGGGCCATGGCGGTACCCCATCCGCCATTGCCGAGTATGGCGATTTTCATTGCGGATGCTCCTCTTTCCGGGCGAAACTGAAGCGCGGTTCTTCGTGGCGCAGGAGTCTGCCGATGTTGGCGTGGTGCTTGAGAATGGCGACGATTCCCATCGAGATGAGCACGGCTCGGAACCAGAGCGGCCCGCCGGCGAAGAGGGAGTAGGCAATCACGGTCGCGGCCGCGGAGATGGAGGCCAGGGAGATATAGCGGAAGAGGGCGAAGACCAGCGCGAAGACGCCGATGGCTCCCAGCGCGACGCCCGGCGCAAGCCCGACGAGCAGTCCGAGGGAGGAGGCGATGCCTTTGCCGCCCTTGAAGCCAAGGAAGCAAGTCCAGTTGTGCCCGGCGACTGTGGCGGCGCCGCCCAGGAGCATCAGTCCGAGGGTTGGCTCGCCGGCGTCAGAAAGGTGGCAGACGAGGCGAGGAATGAGTTGCGTACCGAGGAGGCCTTTGAGCAGGTCGCAGAGGAAGGTGGCAATTCCGGCGGTCTTTCCGACGCAACGGTAGACATTGGTCATACCGATGTTCCGGGAGCCGACGGTGCGGATGTCGATTCCGTGGAATTTGGCGATGAGGTAGCCGTAGGGTACGGAGCCCCAGAGGTAGGCCAGGATGGCGGTGAAGAGCCAAGGTTGAAGTGTGATCATACGGGTCAGTCCATTGAACCGCGCCAGTATAGCACAACGCCCCGCTTCACTCAATACTTATGCGCAGCGCGGGGTGTTTTGGGGCGGAACGGGTGCGGCGGTTGGCAGGTTCGGGGCGGGGAGGTTGGCACCTCTTCCGCCGGGTCAGACGAGGGCGCGATCCCAGTCTTTGAGCACGGGGTCGAAACCCATGCGGCGCAGAACGGCTTCGATCTCTTCGAGGGATCGGCCGTCGGAGATGTCGAACTGGGCGCCCGCGGGCGTATCGTCTTCGAGGTAGCCGCCGGGGGTGGTCTTGGACTCGGCGGAGAGTTTGGTGGCGGCGATTTGGAGGAGTTGTTCGCGGAAACCGGCTGGTTCGCGGGTGGAGACGGTCATGGTGGCATCGGGGAACTGGAGGCGCAGGGCACACATCAGTTGGACGAAGGCTCTGTCGCCGACGGGGTATTCGGGCGGGGTGCCGCCTTCGGCGGGGCGCATGCGGGGGAAGGAGATGGAGACGGGGCTTTTCCACCAGACGCGGCGGAGGTAGTCGGCGTGGAGGGCGAGCCAGAAGCATTCGAGCCGCCAGTCGGTGATGCCGAGCAGGGCGCCGAGTCCGATAAAGGTCAGACCCGCGCGGGCGGCTCGTTCGTAGGCGTCGAGGCGGTTGGCGTAGTCGGCCTTGGGGCCAAAGGGGTGGTAGCGGCGGTAGGCGTCGGGGTCGTAGGTCTCCTGGAACATGGTCATGCCGTCGACGCCGACTTGGGCGAGGCGGTCGTACCACGCTTGGGTCAGGGCGTAGATTTCGACATTGATGGAGGCGAATTTGGGGCGGATGCGGCGGACGAGGTCGACGAAGTACTGGGGGGGATTGTTCTTGAGGTCTTCGGAGGCGACGAGCAGGAGGTGGCCGTAGCCGCGCTTGGCGAGGTGGTCGCATTCGGCTTCGGCCTGGTCGAGGGTGAGGGCTTTGCGGAGGGTTCCGGTCGACTGGCAGTTGAAGCCGCAGTAGCGGCAGCCGTTGCAGCAGATGTTGGAGGTGTAGAGGGGAACGAAGAACTGGACGGCGCGTCCGAAGTGGCGGCGGGTCAGGAGGCGGGCGGCGCGGGCGAGGGGGTCGAGTTGCGCCTGGGCGGCGGTGCCAAGCAGGGCGGCGACATTCTCGGGCGCGAAGCGTCCGGCCTGGGCGAGGGCGCGGCGGACGGAGGCGGGGTTGTTTTCGCGGTCGAGGAGGGCGCGCACGCGGTCGGCGGGCCACTCCCGGAGCAGGTCGATGAAGTGAGGTTTATCCATTGCGGGCTCTAGGATACCAAACCCTCGGCGCGAACTCAAGCAATCTGCGGGGGCGGATGGTAGGCAGGATGCGCGGCGGCGGGTTGGTACCTTCGGGAGGCGCCGGTTCGCACCCGCCGCCCCTAAAGGTGGACACCTTTCGCAGACGGCGGAAAACGGCGAAAGCCGCGCCCGGCGCCCGCCGGCGAGGGGCTGAGGGGGGCTTTCGCGCGGGGAATCGGCGAGGTTCGGATTTTTTGCTTTTCTCCAGGCTCCTTTTGTGGTACACTCAAGGCGATTGAGATTGACAAGGCAAGAGGGATCAAGATGAAACTGGAACTGAAAATCTCCGACGCCAAGCGCGCGCTCGTCGGCGTGCTGGCGGTCAAAGGGAATCTGCCGGAGGCAGAACTCCAGTCCGCCGCGCTGACCCTTCTGGGCACCCCCAACGGCTCCGTCGCCATCGCCCTCGACACGCTCGCCGACGACGGCATTGTCGTGCGCCGGCGCCAACACGCGCAACTCGCCGAGGGCGTCCCGCTGGGGTGGCTGCTGCGCGTCTGCCACGGGCTTAAGCTGATTGAATGGCTCGAATCGGACGAAGAACTGATGGCCCACTGGCGCGCGATCAAGGGCAACCACTACTGGTCGGGCAAGCACTTCGAGGAGGAGTGGATTCGCTGGAGGCTCCGCGCCGCCTTCCTCTCCGGCAATGTCCCCGCCTACCGCGACCTCGTCCAGGAGGGCGAAGGCAAAGGCACCGCCTGGAAGGGCAAATGGTCTGAACTCGTCGCCGCCAACTGGAACGGCCTCTTCGGCTTCTCAGCCGCCATCCCCGATGGCCTCGACCCCCTCTTCATCCCCGAAGTCTTCGCCCCAGTCGCCGCACGAGCCATCCTCCAGAACGCCCCCGCCTCCTCCATCATCGAATCCCTCCGCGCCCTCGCCGGGCGCCAGGACGAAATCCCCTCCGACAGTTTCGCCCCCTTCCTCCTCGCGGCCCTCTACACCTGGCGCGGCGAGAAAGATACCCTCTACGCCTGGATGAACCAGACTGGAGAGGACGAGCCCTTTACCCTCTTCAACCGCCTCGACCAAGGCGCCTTCGCCGTCTTCCTCAAAGGCTGCATCGCCTTTACCGAGGGAAACTGGAGCGCAGCCGACGAGTCCTTCTCCGAGATTGAAAGCCTCGTCCTGCGCCCCTTCCGCCTCGCGCCCCTCCCTTGGCAGTGCCTCCCCGTGCTCTTCCTCTTCTTCCTCACCAACCTCAAGAGCAAACGGAACAAGTTCCGCACCACCTTCCTCTACGACCTCCTCCAGACCTTCTGCGACGGTCCCAGAACCGAACGTCTCCGCCTCTTCACCGCCTACTTCACCAAGAGCGCCGAAGAGGGCTTCGTCGGCTTCTCGCAAGCCCCCGACATCCTCCCGGAAACCCCCGTCGAGGCCATGTTCTGCGGCTGGTTCTTCTCCAGACTCCCCAAGACCGCGCCCCTCGACGATATCGCCCGCCGCTGCCTCCAACTCGCCGAAAACGCCCTCGAAAACGGCTACGCCCTCGCCGCCATCCAAATCCTCGGCGGCATCGCCTGGCGCGAATCCGTCCGCCCCAAGGCAAAGCCCCTTCTCGAACGCCTCGTGGACGACGAAGACCGCGGCGTCCCCATCTGGATCGTCAGCGCTCCCATGGAGTCCTGGGAGCAGGCCCTGGCCGAACTCGACACCATCGTCGCCGAAGAGACCGACCGCATCCGTAAGGCTAAAGCCAAGAAAACCGAAGTCGTCTCCTGGTGGGTCGCCTTCCGCCCATCCCCCTCCGGCAAGCCCAACCTCGAAGTCGCCTCCCTGCAGCCCAGAATCCAGAAAAGAGCCGCAGGAGGCGCCCTTAAAGGTGGCCGCACCATCGCCCTCAAGTCATTCTACGAAGGGAAGTACAACGACCTGCTCGTCGACCAGGATCGCGCCATGCGCTCCTGCCTCGTCAAACGCTACACCGCCAAGGGAATGGAGGACTTCGCCCTCCCCCTCGAATCCATCGTCCACCTCGCCGGACACCCGAGCGTCTTCCGCGTCGATTCGCCCGACGACAAGACCGGCGAACCCATCCGCATCGTCCGCGGCGAACTTCAAGTCGGGGCCGACAAGCAGGACGACGACTCCTTTGTCCTAGATATTCCCTTCTCCAAAACCGCCACCACCATCGTCCGCCCCGATGCCGACGGCGCCTACTGCGTCTATGAAATCTCCGACGAGATGCGCCGCCTGAGAGCCATCGCCGAGAAATACGCCCCCGACGGCAAAATCCGCATTCCTTCCGGCGGCCAGGAACAACTTCAGGGGCTCCTAAGGAAGATGGCCGCCCGCTACCGCGTCGTGGGACATTCCGAGGCGCTTGGTGCCGTCTCCGATGTCACCAATGTGTTCGAGGAGCCGACCCTTTGCCTGCAACTCTTCCTCCGCCGGGATGTGCTGGAACTGACCCTGCGCATACGCCCCTTCCCGGAGGAGAATCTGATAGTCGAGCCCGGCCGCGGCGTCGAGCAAAGCCTCAAGATGCACAAGAACAAGCAGGTGCTTTTCATCCGCGCGCTCGCCGAAGAGATGCGCGTCGCCCAGCAGTTCGTCCACGCCGTCCCCGACCTCGAACCTTGGGCCACGGGCGACTATTCTTGGCGCATCGACAACCTCTCCAGCGCGCTGGCCATCCTTCCCCAACTTAGGCAGACGAACCCGCCGGTGACGCTTACCTGGCCGGAGGGCGAGAAACTTTCCGTCGCCACCGTCAAGGCCAACAATCTGGTGCAGGGCTCGCAAACTTCCCTCGATCGCTGGCTTAGCGTCAAGGGCACATTCACGCTCGACACCGGCAAGGTTCTGCAGTTCGCGGAACTCCTTTCGAAACTCAGCTCGCGCACCGGAAACTTCGTGCGTCTGAGCGAGACACAGTACCTTCAGCTGACCCATTCGATGCTCAGGCGTCTAGAGGCTTTGCAGGTAGCCGGGACGGTCAAGGGCGACGAACTGCTGGTCTCGCCGTCAGCCGTGCCGATGCTCAGCGCGAGCTTCCCGGACGACCGCGAACTGGCCCTGCCCGACCATCTGAAGGCGCGCGCCGAACTCTTCCTCCGCAACAGCGATGTGAAACCAGAGATTCCGCCTCATCTGCGCTGCACGCTACGCACCTACCAGGAGGACGGATTCGTCTGGATGGCTCGCCTGACCTCGTGCGGACTGGGGGTCTGCCTGGCGGACGATATGGGTCTGGGCAAGACCGTGCAGATCCTGGCTTTGTTGCTTTCCCGGGCGGACGAAGGCCCCTCTCTGGTGGTGGCTCCCGCGAGCGTCTGCCTGAACTGGGTATCAGAGATGACGCGTTTCACGCCTACGCTCCGGCCGCGGTTGCTGGCGGCTTCGGACGGGGAGCGCGGGGCCAAGAAGAAGTTCGGCCCGCACGATGTGGTGGTGTGCAGTTACGGGCTATTGGTGAGCCGAGAGGATTCGCTGGCGGCGGTGTCGTGGAACGGCGTGGTTTTGGATGAGGCGCAGGCAATCAAGAACTTCTCTTCCAAGCGCAAGAAGTGTGCCGACCGGCTCACCAGCCGCTTCCGCGTGGCGGCGACGGGCACCCCGGTTGAAAACCGCCTTTTGGAACTCTGGAGCCTGTTCGACTTCCTCAATCCCGGTCTGCTCGGGACGCACCAGGCGTTCGTCTCGACCTACGCCGACAACCGCATTCCGCGCTCGCTCAAGCGCCTGGTCTCGCCGCTGTTGCTACGCCGCCTCAAGAGCGAGGTGCTGGAGGAACTGCCCCCGAAGACCGAGGTCACTTTGCAGGTGCAGTTGAGCGAGGACGAGCGCGCGGCGTACGAGTCCTGCCGCCTGGAGGCTTTGGAACTGCTCAACGGCGAGGAGCGCAAGGACAACCGCATCTATATCCTTTCCCAACTGACGCGTCTGCGCCGTTTCTGCTGCCATCCGACGCTTCTCTTCCCCGACTTTCAGGGCACGAGCGCGAAGATGGAGGCGCTGGGCGAATTGGTCGAGAGCCTGCGCGACAATGGCCACCGGGCGCTCATATTCAGCCAGTTCGTCGACTTCCTCGCGATTGTCCGGGCGGAGTTCGACCGTCAGGGCATTTCGTACCATTATCTCGACGGTTCGACGCCCACGGACGAGCGTATGCGGCAGGTTGAATCCTTCCAGAACGGCGCGGGCGACTTCTTTCTCATCTCGCTCAAGGCCGGCGGCACGGGGCTGAACCTGACGGCCGCGAACTATGTCATCCTGCTCGACCCTTGGTGGAACCCCGCCGTCGAGAATCAGGCCGCCGACCGCGTCTACCGCATGGGTCAGAAGAATCCCGTCACGGTCTACCGCTTGGTCGCCGCCGATACCGTCGAAGAACGCGTGCTCGAACTTCACGAGACCAAGAAGGCCTTGGCCGAAGAACTCCTCGAAGGCGCCGACAACACCGCCATTTCGACGGAATCGCTCATGGGCCTCTTCAAGAAGTAATCCCCGCCGTGGATGCCCGCCGAGATCTCCTCCGCCTGCTTTCCGCCGCTATCCCGCCTATCGCCTTTCTGGGAATGGTTGCGGTTGCGATTTTCGCCGTCTGGTGGGGCCCGCTGAACCAGGACGAGGGTTGGTATCTCTACGCCGCGCGCCTCTTCCGTGAGGGGCTGCGCCCTTGGCGCGACTTCTTCTTCACCCAAGGCCCCGCGCTCCCCGCCGTCTACTCCCTCATCCTGCCGCCTGGCTCCGGTCTGCTTGCCGGACGGATTGCCACCGCGCTGCTGGGTTGGCTCGCACTGGGCGAAACCTTGCTACTTCTGCGGGGCAGGGGAATCCACCTTCGGGGGGCATTCCTGCTCACCTCTCTCCTGATGGGTTGCAACCTTTACCACGCCTACTTTACTACCATTCCGAAGACCTACGCCCTTGCCTCGGCGCTGCTGATGGGCGGCTTCCTCGCCCTCCAGCGTTCGACCGCGCGCCCCCTGCTCGCCGCCCTCTCGGGACTCCTCCTTGCCGTCGCCGCCGCCACACGGCTCTCGCTCGGCGCCGCCCTTCCTGCCGTCGGCGCCACCCTGTTGTGGCAAGCCGTCCGACCCGCGCCAACGGCCAATCGTCCCTGTGCCCGACTGTTCCTCTTCGTCGCGGGTGGACTGCTCGGGCTCGTAATTCTAGTCGCCTGCGCCGCCGCGTGGAACCCGGAAGTCTTCCTCGAAGCCCAGCGCTTCCACGCCGCCCGCCAAGGCTCCTCCCTCATCCTTGTCTGCGGCTCGATTCTCCGGCTGCTCGGCGCCTACCTGCCGCTTGTTCTGCTCGCCCTCGCCCTCCGGCGATTCCGATGGAGCGTCGAACTTGCCGCCTTCCTCGCCATCGGACTAGTGCAGTTATCCGCCCCCTTCCCCTATGACGACTACCAGGTTCCGGCAATGCCCCTCCTGCTCGTCGCCCTTGCCTCCAGCCTCGAGTTTCCCGCCGAACCCGCAAGGCGGATTCGCGCCGAACTCGCTCTGCTGAGCCTGTGCGGTATTTGCGCGGCGACCTCCCCGCTGGTGCAGGCGAGTCTCCTCTACGGACAAGACCGTTTCTGGCCCCAGATCAAGCGCCAGTCCGACCTGCAAGTCCTGCGCGAGACCGCCCGCGAAGTCCGCCGCCTCGTGCCCCCCGGCGAGCCCCTGCTCACCCAAGACCTCTACCTCGCCGTTGAAGCCGACCGCCCCGTCCCCAAAGGTTTCGAGATGGGGCCCTTCGGCTATTTCCCGGAGGCCTCGGACGACTATGTCCGCCGCAATCATCTGCACAACCGCCGCACGCTCGAAGCCCTGCTTTCGACCACCTCCGCGCCAGCCGCCGCCCTCAGCGGTTACACCTTCGCCATCGCCGCGCCGGCTATGACGCCCATCCCCGAGTGCGACCGCCGCCGTTCCCTTGATGCCCTCCGCGCGCGCTATTCGCCGGTTGCCGAAATCCCCCGTTTCGGGCAGCATCACACCACCCTCCAAATCCTTCGCCGCAACCCTTAGGACGCCTGCTCCAGACGCCCCGTTTGCCGCCCCTTGTTCTGGAAGGTTGTCGCCAATCGCCCCCTTTCGCAACCACCTGCGGGACAAAAAAAATGCCACGACCGTCCCCCGGCCGTGGCAATGAAACGCCCCGATTGATTACTTGCGCCAGTCGACGAAGAGGAACGCGTTCGGCGCCAGACGCACCTTGACCGTGCCCTCCTTCGTCACAAGCGGAAAGATCTCCGAATTGATGTGCTCCGGATCCGTCAGGTGGAAACGAGCCTGCTCCCAAGATGTTCCCGCAGGCGGCAGGATTTCGACCGTCTGCACCACCACATCGCGGTCATCGTCCGTAAAGCGCGTCACCAGCAGCCCCAGGTTGCCCTTGGCATCCTTCGCCGCCGTCAAATAGAGCGGAGCATCCCCCGCCGATGCCGCCACCTGCGTCCCGAGCGCGCGCAGCCGGTTCCAGCAGACAAACGCCCAATAGCCCCAGTTCGGCAGCATACTGTGCGTCTTGAAGATGCCGTTCATCCCCCCATTGAGCCGCGCATCGTAGTACATCAGCATATCCACCGGAGCGTCCTGCCCCTCGCTCATCGCCGCCGCCGCAAATGCCGCCCCTTTGAGCGCGCGCGAACCGTTTATCACATCCAGTGAATAGATCCATTGGGTGTCCCAGCCCGCCACATAGTTCCACTCGTTGAGATGCGACTCCGTCTTGGTAAAACCATTTTGATCCAGCAATTTGCGCGCCCGCTTCGACCAGTGTCCGATGGCTTTCGGATTGGTCGTGTAGAGATGCCAACTGTAGAAGTCCAGCGGCAATTTCTCCTTCGCGCAGTACGGCAGAAAGACCTCTTTCCAAGCCTCCGCCCAGCAGAAGGCGGGCCCGCCAATTTTGATGGAGTCCCCGAAGCACTTGCGCAGGTGGAGCGAAGTGACCTTGTAGAGTTCAAGGAATTGTTCCTGCGTGCCCGTCCAAGTCGGACTCTGCCGTCCGTCCTTCTTGCCCTTCTGGTCGGGTTCGTTCCAAATCTCCCAGTACTGGATATTCCACTTGAAACCGTTCGCCCACCCCTCATTGTAGTGGCGCACGATATGTTCGCAGATGCGCGCCCACTTGGCGAAATCCTTGGGCGGGTTGACATTGAACTTCTTGACCCAGTGCTCGATTGAGGCTCCAAGGCGGTAATAGGGCTCCGTGCCCGCCTCCCGCATAGTCGAAAGGTAGCGGTCGGTCAGCGTGAAGTCGTAGTTCGCCGGATCATTTTCGTCAGCATCGAAGTTGGGGAAGACGGCGTGAATGTCGACCACATGGTGGGCACCATAAGTGTAGTAGATACTGGCATCGTGGATACGCGCGTAGGGAATCTTCAGCGCCGCGTAGGTCTCGAAGTTGTCGACCGTCTGGTCGCTGAACCCTTTGATCGGACCGTTGTTCACCGCATTCATCAGGCGGATTGCCCCGAGTTCCTTTGCGGGCTCCACCGATACCTTCCAAACCTTTGCTCCCAACTCTCCCATCCAAACCACATCCCCCAACACGCCCATTGCCGCCAGCGCCAAACACGCGCTCCCAAGCAAACTCCTCATTAGATAATACCTCCGTAAGCGTAGAATTAAAAAGGCATAGTTAACCATAAGTTCCCCGCCCTGTCAAAACAATTCCCCCGCCCCCCGACACACACCCGACCATAGCCTCCCATCGCACCTCAACACGCCTCCCGCGCGCACCAAAAGGGCGTAGACCACGCGCGTCGGGGGGGGCAAAGAGCCTTCCCCAAGCCCCCCGAAACCAAACCACCCCCAAACCAAAACCATTGAAAACATTGGGCTTTTTCGATACTTTCAAAAATTCTCGCCCAAAATGCAACTTTCTCTTTGACACACACACCCGCCTTTGCTATAGTTGGCGGCCTTGTGCGACACGCGGCTCCCAAAGCCCGACGCACCC
>JAXFQS010000072.1:0-7751 GCA_034178815.1 Kiritimatiellia bacterium
CCGGCAAAGGCCGCCCCGTGGCGAGCCTCGTCCTTGCACATCTCGTGCACCGTGTCGTGAATCGCGTCCAGCCCCAGCTCCTTGGCGCGCTTGGCCAGCATCAACTTGCCTTCGCAGGCACCGTGCTCCGCCTCGACACGCTTCTGGAGATTGGTCTTGGTGCAAGGATCGACCACTTCGCCCAGCAATTCGGCGAACTTCGCGGCATGCTCCGCCTCCTCGATCGCGATACGCTTGTAAGCCTCCGCAACCTCCGGATAGCCCTGACGGTCGGCAACCCGGCTCATCGCCAGATACATCCCGACCTCCGTGCACTCACCGCTGAAATTGGCCCGAAGACCGTCGAGAAACGCCTGGTCCGTCACACTCTTGGCAACCCCGACGCGATGCTCGTCAGCCCAAGTCAGCGCCCCATCTTCGGCCTTCACCGTGAACTTCGACCCGTCCACACCGCACTGAGGACACTTCGCCGGCGGCTCATTGCCCTCGTAGACATACCCGCAAACCGGGCAGACATACTTCTTCATATTCCTGATCCTTCCGGCAAGACAGCCCCGCCATCTGCAGAACCTTACCCTGCCGTTGACAAGAAGGTAGCAAGTTTTTGAGATAATGTCAAATCTATTCCAACATTCGTACCAACCTCTCTCCCCAAGACCAGCCTACCGACGAACCCCCGCCCAGAACATCTCTTTAGGCTTGCTTTTTCCACCCCAAACAGGCATACTATCCTCTAATCCGACGGCACGGGTGCCAACCTAACGCGCCCAAACCGCCCAATTAGGCAACCCGCATCTCGTCAACACGCCGCCCTAGACAACTTATGAATAACACCCCCGTTCCTCAGAACCTCCCCGAAGAACTCCTACCCCTCTACGACTGGTGGAAATCCAAAGGTCCCAAGACCCTTGTCCAGCTTGCCCTGGCCGCGTTCGTAGCCATTGCCCTCTATGCCTTCTGGCAATGGCGCCAAGCCCGTCTCGACCAGGCGTCTGCCCAGATCACGGCCGCCCAAAGCGTCGACGAACTCGAAGCAGCCGAGGCGCGCTATGGCAGTACTGGCGCGGGCTCCTTGCTGCAACTCCGTCTCGCTCGCGCCTATTACGACCTCTCGCGGTATGACGACGCGCTCGCGACCTACAACGCATTTCTGACCCGCAATGCAAACCACTCCTTCGCCCCTGTCGCGCGCCTTGGCATCGCCGCGACCCAGGAAGCAATGGGCGACTATCCTGCCGCCCAAGAGGCGTACACCCAACTTGACGAGCCCGCCACTCCTGCCTATCTGCTTCCTGAGGCCAAACTGGGAATCGTCCGGGTGCTCTTCCTTTCCGGCAAGAGGGACGAAGCCGCCGCGCAGCTCGAAGCCTTTCTTGCCGACCCTGCCAACAAGGAGTGGGAGACCTTCGCCCGCAACCTCAAGGAGACGCTGCGAACCTACAAACCCCGTGTCCGTCCGAGTCTGATGAATCTTGCCGACGCCATTGCACCTGTTGCCGCGAAAGATGCCCCAGCGGCGCCCGAAAACAAACCATCCGACGAGGCGAAAGCGGCTCCTAAACCTGTTGCGCCCGCGCCTGCCAAAGCCTCCGAAACCAAGCCTGCTCCTGCCGCGACAGATGCCCCGAAAGCCGCCGCGGCGAAGCCGGCTACGGATGCGAAGGCTGCCCCCAAGGCCCCGGAAGCCAAACCCGCGCCTGTTCCCGCCGCCAAGCCGGCCGCGGATGCGAAGGCTGCCTCCAAGGCCCCGGAAGCCAAACCCGCGCCTGTTCCCGCAGCCAAGCCGACCGACGCCGCGAAAGGTGCGAGCAAATAATAGTCGCGGGTGCTTACGAAGGGGGTAGACTCCAATGCGCCCGAGCCATCCATTCCTACGCACCATTCCGTTGCTGATAGGCATTGGAATCGTTATCGTCGGTTGCTTCCTTTCCCCCGCGATTTGCGATTCGGCATTGGGCAAGATAGCCGACGCAGGCTACCCCGACCCATCCTGTGTCATCCACTATTGCTGTTTTCTGGCGCTGGCCTTTTCGGTCAATCTGGCGTTGCCGCCGACACGACGAAAGGGGATTGGCGCAACGCTTCTGGTGTCGCTGGGGGTGTTTGCCTTCAGCGCGATGCTTGAGTATCTCCAGCCGCTGGCCGGGCGAACCACCGAGGCTGTGGATTTACTCGCCAACGGGGTTGGGGTTGCCACCTTTTTCATCCTCTACCGCCTCTTCCGGCGACGGGAAGTCGCTGTGCCGTCGGACTACTCCATTGCGCGCCAAGCGGTCGCCGCCTACCGTAGCCGACACCATCGTCCATGAACGAAGAGAGCCTATTCGACGAGCCAGAACGGGGCGAAGCGTTGGCTCCTGGCGGACAGAGACCACCCCTCCCCGCGCGGATGCGGCCGCAAACCCTCGACGAGATCGTGGGGCAACGCCACATCCTAGCGCCCGGCAAATTGTTGCGCCGGATCATTGAGGCCGACCGCTTCACCAACCTCATATTCTACGGGCCTCCGGGTTGCGGCAAGACGACCCTGGCGGAGGTCATCGCGCGGGCCACCAGACGCCGCTTCGAGCGATGCAGCGGCGTGCTCTCGAATGTCGCGACGCTGCGTTCGGTCTGCGAGCACGCGCGCAACCTCCGGGGCGGCGTCGGGACAGTCTTGTTCATCGACGAAATCCACCGCTTCAGCAAATCGCAACAGGATGTGCTACTGCCCTATGTGGAAGATGGCTCGGTGACCCTTATCGGCGCCACGACCCACCACCCGCAAATCTTCATCAACACCCCCTTGACCTCGCGGTCGCTCGTCTTCGAACTCAAACCGCTCACGCAGGAGGAAGTCATCGACCTGCTCCGGCGGGCGCTGACAGACCGGACGAACGGGTTGGGACAGGAGCCCGGGAAGGTCTCCGACGAGGCGCTGGCTTTCCTTGCGGACATCACGGAGGGGGACGCGAGAAGGGCGCTGACGGCGCTTGAAGTGGCGGTGCTTTCGACCCCGGATGGGGAGCAGGTCTCGCTTGGCGCGATGGAGGAATGTGTCCAGCGGCGGCAGGTTTGCTACGACCGGAATGAAGAGGGTCATTACGACACCATCTCCGCATTCATTAAATCAGTCCGGGGTTCGGATGCGCACGCGGCGATCTATTGGCTGGCCAAGATGCTGGAGGGCGGAGAGGATCCAAGGTTCATCGCGCGAAGGTTGGTGATCCTCGCGTCGGAGGATATCGGGAACGCGGATCCAAGGGGACTGACGGTGGCGGTCTCGGCAATGCAGGCGGTGGAATTCATCGGTATGCCGGAGGCCCGGATTACTTTGGCGCAGGCGACGACTTACCTTGCGACGGCGCCGAAGTCGAACGCCTCTTACCTGGCAATCGACGAAGCGTTGGGGGACATTCGTGCGCACCGTGCGGAGCGGATACCGGAACATTTGATCAATCGTCCGGTCGAGGCGGTGGGGAAGTCGAAAGCGGCTTATCGCTATCCGCACGACTATCCGTACGGCTGGGTCGAGCAGACTTACGCGCCGAACGATACGCCCTACTACCGCCCGGTCTCGCGTGGCTACGAGGAGACGATTGCCAAGCGCATGGCGTTCTTCGATTCGCTCAAGAAGCGTTGTCCGCCGGCCACTTCTGGCTGAACTTCAATCCTTTCTCTGACCTATGACCAGACGCTACCAAATCCCCTGCGAGAACGCTTTTCTCAAGCCTTTCTGCCGTTTGGCGGAGTGGATTTTCGGTCTTCGGAAGATTGACCTGCTGCACGATGGAATGGCGGTTCTGCCGCCCGAGATGCACTTCCGGGAGAAGGCTCTGGTGCAGTTGGGGGTGGGCTACGATTTCGACCGCGAGCGGCTGGAGCGGCTGCCGAAGGAGGGGCCTCTTGTTGTCGTCGCCAATCATCCCTTCGGCGGCATCGAGGGCATCATTCTGCTTTCGCTGCTCAAGCGGCTACGCCCCGATGTCAAGGCGATGGCCAACTACATTCTCGGGGTCTTCACCGAGATGAAGGAAGATTTCATACTGGTCGATCCATTCGCAGGAAAGGGGTCTGTTGCTGCCAACCTCCGCCCCATAAAGGAGTCAATCTCTTGGTTGAAAGGTGGGCATGTCTTGATTGTCTTCCCGGCGGGCGAAGTCTCCAGCCTCGACCTGAGGCGTCTGCGCGTGCGTGACAAGCCCTGGAGCCCGATGATCGCCTCCATCGTCCGCAAGACCAACGCCACCGTTGCCCCCCTCTACTTGCCCGGGCGAAACACCCTCTTCTTCCAGTTTGCCGGTCTGATCCACCCCATTCTGCGCACCATCCTTCTCCCCCGCCAGATGCTCCGCCTCAAAGGGAAAGTCATCCGCGTCGAGATTGGATCGCCCCTTCCCCCGAAAACCTATGCGCCCCACGCCGGTGACGACAAACGCCTCATCCTCTACTTCCGCTTCCGCTCCTACCTGCTCGCCGAACGCAAAAAACGCCGCCTTGTCCTCAGACACGCCCTCCAGCAGGAACCCATCGTCGAGCCGGAACCCCTTCAGACCCTCCTCGACGAACTCGCCGCCCTCCCCCCCGAGCGCCGACTCGTCGACAACGGAAACCTCCAAGTCTGGTGCGCCCCCGCAAAAGAGATTCCCCACATCCTGCGCGAAATCGGCCGCCTGCGCGAAATCACCTTCCGTATGGTCGGTGAAGGAACCGGCAACAGCATCGACCTCGACGAATACGACCCCTACTACTGGCACATGTTCCTCTGGAACAATGAAAAACAGGAGATTATCGGCTGCTACCGCATCGGCTTGACCGACGAAATCGTCCGCGAACACGGCATCCAAGGCCTCTACATCCGATCCCTCTTCAAGTTCGACCAGCGCCTGCTCAACACCATCGGTCCCTTCGCTGAAATGGGCCGATCCTTCGTCCGCACCGAATACCAGAGAGCCATCACCTCCCTCCCGCTACTCTGGAAAGGAATCGCCGTCTTCATGGCCCGCGCACGCCGCTACCGCACCCTGATGGGCCCCGTCTCCATCACCAACGAATACCGCCAAGCCTCGCGTTGCATGATGATCCGCTGCCTGCGCCATACCTGCTGGATGCCCGAACTCGCACGCCTCGTCTCCTCCCGAATCCCCCCGAAAAAACCCTTGCGCGCCGAGTGGAGCCTCCCCGAATACGACACCTTCCTCCACGATATCGACCAAGTCGGCGAATATGTCGAAGAAATCGAACCAAACGGCTACGGCATACCCATCCTCATCAACCAATACCTCAAACTCGCCGGAAGACTCATCTGCTTCAACCTCGACCCCGAGTTCAGTTCCGTAGTCGACGGATTCATCGTAGTCGACCTCACCCAGACACCCCAGCGCATCCTCAAGCGCTACATGGGCGCCGAACTCAAAGGCTTCTACGACTACTGGCACATTCCGCTGGAGACTGCCTGATGCTCCTGCACCTCTCAGTCCGCGATTTGGCCATCATCCACCGGGCGGAAGTTGACTTCTCTCCGGGGTTGAATGTCATTACCGGCGAGACCGGCGCAGGCAAATCCCTTCTCACCGACGCGCTTGGCCTACTGACCGGCGGAAGGGCAGACCGAACCCTGATTCGCGAGGGCGCCAAAGAGATTGCCCTGCAAGCCCTCATCCAACTCCCTGCGGCACTGAACGAAGCGGTTGGAGCCATTCTGGAAGAGGCAGGGATTCCCCCCTGCGAGGAGGGCGAACTGCTGCTCCGGAGATTGATTCCATCGGGTTCGACGGGCGGGCGGTGCTATGTCAACGACCATCTGACCACGCTACAGACGCTTCGCCGCCTCGGTTCCCTGCTGGTCGATTTGCACGGCCCCTACGACCACCAATCCCTAGCATCCAACGAGACGCAGCGTGCCATTCTCGACGCGGTCGCGAACCTATCAACGACCTCTGCGCCGCTTTCGACCTACCGTGCCGCCCGTGCGGAAATGGCCTCGATTGATGCTGAACTTTCGGCGTTGCAGGGGGAAGGGAATGCCCGCGAAGAGGAGTTTGCTCTGCTGCGGGACACGCTTGAGGAACTGGAGGGGGCGAACCTTTCTCTGACCGACGGAGACGAGTTGATCCGGCGGCATACGCAGGCGGCAAACGCCCAAGACATTATCCGTCTGGGGGCGGAAATCAACCGTTCTCTGCTTGAAGGCGAACAGCCCATCTACGACCAGTTGGTGCAGGTGAACCACGCGCTGACGGCGCTTGCGGCGCTCTATCCTCCGGCGAAGGAGTGGAGCGAAGAGTTAGACTCGATTGCCATCCAGACGCAGGAACTGGCGGCGGGGATTGCCTCCAGCCTGCGGGAAGCGGAGTGCGATCCGGAACTCTTCGCGCAACTGGAGGATCGACTTGCGTTGGTTCAGCGGCTCAAGCGGAAATACCGCACGGATCTGCCGGGGCTTCTCGACAAACTGGAGCGGACGCGGGAACGCCTCGGCGCGCTCGAAGGGCGGGGCGGTCGCATTGCCGAACTTGAGCGCCAACGCTCCGAGGTGCTGCTCAAGATGGAGGCGGAATCCCGGAAACTCACGGCGTTGCGGCAAAAGACCGCCAAGCGTCTGGGGCCGCAAATCACGCGGGCTCTGCGCGACCTTGGATTTCTCCAAGCGGACTTCGCCATCGGGGTCGAACCGGCGCCGCCAGGGCCCTTCGGTGGCGACCGTGTCATCTACCGTTTCGCGCCAAACCCGGGCGAAGGCGCCAAGCCTCTCCAGTCGATTGCTTCGTCAGGGGAAACGGCGCGCGTGATGCTTGCGGTGCAGGCGGTTCTGGCGAACTACGATGCCATCCCGATACTTGTCTTTGACGAGATTGACTCCAATGTCGGCGGTGAAACGGGCGCCGCCGTCGGGCGCAATCTCCGGGCTGCCGCGGCGGGGCGGCAAGTTATCTCCATCACCCACTTGCCGCAATCGGCGGTCTACGGTGCCACGCATCTGCACGCCGGAAAGCGGGTGGTCGACGGGCGGACTTGCGCGGAGTTCACGCGGTTGGACGATGCGGCGCGGCGACTTGAGATTGCGCGTATGCTCGGTGACGCCCAATCGGAAACTGCGCAGGCGCACGCCGTCGACCTGCTGTCTCGGGCGCAAGCCGAACAGTAGCCATCCTTCCGCCCATACGCCCCCGCCGCGCCCAACAGCCGAAAGAGCGAAGCCGTTGCAACCAATCGGCATGTTGCTATCCACCCACAGGCCTCAATCCTACTCACCTTTGGAAGGAATCGATAGGCTGGAATGGGGGGATGAGGTAGGCAGGAAACGGAAGCAATCCCATTGTGGAGACGGAGGTGGCGCGACCAACCGTCAGGGGCGCGGGCTGGTTGTCGAGGCGGGGCGGGGACTCCTTCGATTGGACAGCCTCGGGTGTTGCCCTTCACTCCCGAGGGAGGCTCTTGACTGAGCAGTTCGGAAGGCACCCACGCGCCACAGGCAAAGGCACCGGTTCGCCCCCAGCACCCGTGGCATACACATCCACGAGTGCGCCCGGAAGCACCTCAATCTCGGCAAAGTCATCCGCACCCGGAATGAAACGCTCCGTTGCGACTGTCTCCAAGGCTCCGACCTTAACACGCACCGCCGCCGCGCGCTCGTCATAACCGAAAGGGAACTCCGCTCCTGCCAACTCCTGGCCCGAAAAAAGGTAGTCCCTGCCCATCGATGCCCTCAAGGGTACCGCCTTGTCCATAGCATAAGCGCCGACTGCGGAGACCATACCATTTCCGCTCAC
>JAXFQS010000105.1:0-5946 GCA_034178815.1 Kiritimatiellia bacterium
ACTAAAAGAATACCACGAACCGGCGCCAACCACCACCCCTCGGGGTGGTGGTTCTTTCTTCTATGGAATTGTGCTTCTCTTCTCCATCGTTGAAAGTGCATTTACAGACAACAGTTTACACTATCCCCACCCTTCAGTCGATGTCAGATGGTGCGACCAAGATAGGCGATGGCAATGCCTGGATACCTACCATCACTATTAAAGGTGGACCATCCGGATTCTACACAATTAGGGTGAGCAAGTGACATTGATGGGCGCAGCGTATCCGGCTCGGTCGAGTGTTGCCCCTGGATGTGCCGTGTCTATGCCGGAGTTGAGTTTTGAGCAGCGAGGTTTGCTGGTCGTAGTGGACAACATCTCATTACATTGGATTGCAATCTGACAGTTGCAAAGGGGAAGGATTGGGGATAATTCACCGCTACGGATTCGCATAAGGCGGATGGTCGTGGTGAATGATTGTGCGGACCCCTGAAGGTTGGGCTCTCGAATCTGGCATTGCTGCTATCTTTTTACCTTGATCCTACGCAGGCAATCTGGCATCATACGGGTATCTAGTTGGGCTCCAGGTGCTTTGGCCTGTACGGTTCGCGCGGTTGAAACGCGTCGGAGGGGAGCCCTCTTTGCACGGTTGGGAGTTGTTGGCATGTCGAGATGCATGTATCAGGACTCGCTGAGCGGGTTTCTTCAATCCGCCCCAGAGTCCATACTAGGAAAGATTGTAGCGGCGTTCCACGGGAATGTGCAGACGACATCCATCAGCGCCTGGGAGGGAGAGGTTCAAATTCTGCAGCGGGCGCTCGAGGAGTGGTCGCAGGAGGATGCTTCGATTTTCTTCGAATACGATATTCCTCGTCTGGGGAAGCGTATCGATGTGGTGTTGTTGCTGAAAGGCATCGTCTTCTGCCTGGAGTTCAAGGTTGGGCAGTCAAATGCTTTGCAGTCCGATGTTGAGCAGGTGCTGGACTATGCGCTCGATCTCAAGAACTTTCACCGCTACAGTTTTGACCGCCCGATTGCGCCGATTTTGATTCCCAGCCGCTGCGGGAAGATGAATTGCCGCCTGGAGGCGTCGGCCTATCACGACCAGATTCTCAATCCGCTAATTGTCAATGCCGATGGCCTGCCCGAGCTCCTGAGAAGGGTAGTCAAGCAGTTCTCGTGCGAGGTGCATCCGGAGCAGTGGGGCAACAAGTGGTTGATCAGCCCTTATCTTCCGACACCTACTATCATCGAAGCCGCCAAGACCCTTTATGAGCACCACTCGGTTGAAGACATTACCAAGCACGAAGCCGATAAGGTGTCTACCGATGCAACCATTCGGTATGTACTTGATGTCATCACTGCTAGTAAGGAACGGAACCATAAGAGTATTTGCTTTGTCACCGGTGTGCCGGGCGCAGGCAAAACCCTGGTCGGACTGGACATCGCCGTCAAGCAAACCTACCGGGGTGGCAAACAGTCGAAGGAAGACGGCGCGGTCTACCTCTCCGGAAACGCCCCCCTGATCGCTGTCCTGACCGAGGCGCTCGCCCGTGACAACAAGCGGAAATGCGACGCCAAGGGCAGTAAGAAGAACATCTCAGATGCCCGGCGCGAGGTGAGCGAATTCCTCCAGATGATTCACCGCTACCGGGATAATATGCTCGCCAAGATCGAGAACCCCGTTGTCAATGGCCAGTTGCGTATCGACCCGAACAAGGCCGTTCAACAAGGCGAAGCCGGATATGGCGAATGGGAGCATGTGGCAATCTTCGACGAAGCCCAGCGCGCCTGGACCCATAAACGCCTCGCCGCCTACCTCAAAAAGGGCGGCACCTACGGCAATAAGCTCAAAGTCCCCAACTTCCCGGTCAGCGAAGCCGCCTTTCTAATCTGGAGCTTGGACCACCATCAAGACTGGGCCGTCATCGTCTGCCTGGTTGGCGGCGGGCAAGAAATCAACACCGGCGAGGCCGGCATCGGCGAATGGATCAATGCCGTCAACACCTACTACCCGGACTGGCACATTCACATCTCCAGCCAATTGACCGCTAAAGAATACGCCGAAGGGAAAGTCGCCGAACTCCTCCAGCACAGCCGCCATGTCACCTTCTCAGACCAGTTGCACCTGGCCGTCAACCAGCGTTCCTTCCGGGCCGAACGCCTATCCGACTTCGTCCACGCCCTGCTCAACTTCGACCCCAATGCCGCCAACCTCTATCGCGAAGTCATCAGCAACGGCTACCCCGTCTATGTGACACGCAACATCACCGCCGCACGCAACTGGTTGCACCAAAACGCACGTGGCTCATCCCAGACCGGTATCCTCGTGTCGAAAGTGGCCGCGCGCTTCAAACCCCACGCCGTGCACATACTCGCCCCGGGCGATCAAAACGCCATTCACTGGTTCCTCGAAGACAAGAACGACGTCCGCTCCTCAAACTACCTCGAAGAAGCCGCTACGGAAATTCAAGTCCAGGGGCTTGAACTGGACTTCGTGTGCGTGTTGTGGGACGCAGACATGCGGGCTACCAGCCAAAACACCTGGGACTATTACAAGTTCAACGGCCAAACCAAATGGATACCCGAGAATAATCCCGAAAACCGAAAGTATATGCTCAATGCCTACCGCGTGCTCCTCACGAGGGCTAGACAAGGGCTCGTCATCTGCATTCCAGAGGGAAACAAGAATAAAAACCCAGAGGGCTATTGGGAGGACGCCACACGCCTCGAAGAGTTCTACAAGCCCACCTATGACTATTTCAAGCAAATAGAAATGAAGGAACTCCCCCTCGGGTAGGCGGGATGGCTACCCGCCAGACGCATTCGAGGCCACAGCCACACGCGTTTACAAGGCACATGCGCAGACCGGCCGGTGCAATCCGCCGAGTCGCTCAAGCAACGCAAACGCCCCCGTTTCGGGATTGTATCGAAGCGTCAGCAGTTCCCCTGAACGCTCCATTGTCACAAGAACCAGCGTGTCTGAAAGGAAGATGAAATCGCGCGGCCACGAGCCAGACAAACGGGTGCGCGCGGCAAAAGCAAGGTGGCCGGTCTCTGCATTCAAATTAAACGCGACAAGCGAATCTTCACCCCGGTTCGATACGATTGCGCGACGCCCATCCGGGGTGAGCCGAATGGCGGCTGCCGTATCAACAGGGCGACCAGTCGAACCTTCAGGCAGGGTCCGCTGAATATCCAGTTGACGCCCTAATCCATTCCCGTCTGACCACTCGTAAGTCGCAAGATAATTGCCCAGCTCGAAGACTACTAGAGCGAGGCGCCCATTTGGATGAAAGAGTATATGTCGTGGCCCAGCGCCGGCTGGCGTCGTTGCCACGCGCCGTCCCTGCGGATAGGTGACAATCTCATCGAGACCAAGGTCGCAAACGGCATAACGCGTACCATCCGGAGCCGGCACGGCACTATGGGGATGGGCTCCATCTTGGCGCGGCTGATTCGGGCCTTTACCGCAGTGTCGATGACTCGTCTCTTGGCCAAAAACACCGTCCTTGACCTCAACCAATCCGGCCAACCCATTGAGATAAGCCGCCCAAGTCACACGCTGACCACCGGGCATCACCGCGACATGACACATGGCCGATCCGCCAAGCGAAATGAAGTCTACGGGCTCAAGTTTTCCTTCCGCAATGCGGAAGGATTTGAGGCCGTCCCGCCAGTTGGCATAGAGGATATTGCCGGACTTGGCGAGGTAGAGGGGGTTGTCGGCAGGGAGAGAGGCAACAAGGCTCATTTTGCCGCTGGTCTCATCCACCCGAACCAAGTGGAGGCCCTTTGGATGTGCAGCATCGGTATAGCAACCAATAGCGACCAAGGTGACCAGCGCGGACATCATACGCTACCCTTTTCCAATCGAAACGACTGTCTTCCGGTCTTTCTTATCCTAGGCTTTCCGCATCTGTTTGACCAGAGACGAAGCCTCGCTGGCAAGGCGTTCGATGGTCTCCCAATCGTTCGCCGCGACGGCATCCTTTGGTGCAATCCAAGTTCCACCGCAGCAGGCAATCTCCGGCACCGCCAGATAGTCTGAAACATTTGACAATTTAACCCCGCCCGTGGGCATAAACTTAACACCTGTCCAGCGGAAGGCTCCCAACAAGTCCTTGATGTACTTGACTCCTCCGGCCGATTCCGCAGGAAAGAATTTGACGAAGTTGCACCCAAGCGCGAGGGCCTGGCTCAGTTCACTTGCGGTGGCAATGCCCGGGCAGAAGGGCATCCCCATCTCCTTAGCTGCGGCAACAATTGCCGGATTGAATCCTGGCGCGACGCAGGCTTCTGCGCCTGCGGAGGCGGCGGCCTTCATCTGCTCTTGGGTGAGCACCGTACCGGCGATCAGAACCGCGTCGGGGACTTCGGCCTTGATTTTAGCGATGGCCTCTGCCGCGCAAGAGGTACGGAAGGTGACTTCCAAAACGGGGAGTCCACCCTTCACGAGCGCTTGCGCGAGGGGTACGGCTTTGGCGAGGTCTTCGATTACAATCACGGGGATGATTCCCGCGTTGCCCAGTGTCCGAATCATGTCCATGGATTGATGCGTATGGTGAGTTGCCACGAGTGGCTTGTTAGCGGTCGACACGGGCGGAAGCCCCTCCGACCAGTTTCTCGACATCTGCCTTTGTCGCCATCGAGGTGTCGCCCGGGGTAGTCATCGCCAGAGCGCCGTGGGCGGCCCCATAATCAACGGCTTTTGCGGCGTCATCGAAGGTCATCAAACCGTAAATCAGCCCCGAAGCAAAGGAGTCGCCTCCGCCTACGCGGTCGTAGATTTCAAGTCCGGGGCGGCGGACGGACTCGTGCAGGATACCCTTGTACCAGCAGATTGCCGACCAGTCGTTGACGGTCGCGGATTGGACGCTGCGGAGGGTTGTCGCGACGGCCTTGAAGTTGGGATATAGGGTGAGAGCCTTGGCAATCATCTTGCGATAGCCTTCGATTGGGAGGCTCGTCAGATTCGCGTTCACGCCCTCCACGGCAATTCCCAGCGCGGCGGTAAAGTCCTCTTCGTTCCCGATCATCACATCGACATACCGGGCAATCTCACGGTTGACCTCCTGGGCCTTCGCCTGACCTCCGATAGACTTCCACAATGAGGCGCGGTAGTTGAGGTCGTAGGAGGTCACCGTCCCGTACTTTTTCGCCGCCTTGAGTGCCTCGATGGCTACCTCGGCGGTCGTCTCGGAGAGCGCGGCGAAGATGCCGCCCGTATGAAACCAGCGCACACCCTCCCTGCCGAAAAGTCCGTCCCAGTCTATCGTCCCCGGCTTGAGTTGGGAAACTGCGGTCAGCCCGCGATCGGCACAGGATCGTGCCCCGCGACAGCCGAACCCGCGCTCGACGAAGTTGAGCCCATTGCGGACTGTCCGGCCAATACCATCGTACGGCACCCATTTCACATGGCTGACATCCACACCGCCTTGCAGCATGAAGTCCTCCACGAGCCGTCCGACGGGGTTATCGGCAAAAGCGGTGACGGCGGTCGTCGCAAGCCCGAAGCAACGCCGCAGACCGCGCACGACATTGTACTCGCCGCCCCCTTCCCACACCTTGAAGTCACGCGCCGTGTGGATTCGCCCATCGCCCGGATCGAGCCGGAGCATAATTTCGCCCAACGACGCCGCATCCCACCGGCAACTTCCCGCCGGCTTCACATTCAACGATTCACTCATACCTCTATGCTCCATTCCTGCACTTGTGCGCGCCTTGTTCCTAGACATTCTCTGCGCTCACTGATAGCAACGCAACACCCCCAGTGATACCTATCCACCGAGAGTCAGAACAGGGTATGCGCGATGCATTCAAGCGTAAGGATTGAACCAGCCCAAATCCTCAAATCCGGCGATGGCCCCTGTCATATGGCCATCATCGACTCTCGACACAAGCAGAAGCGTGTGCGGGGATTCACGCCCCACAGCATACCCAACCTTCCGAGCTCACAATGGCCGA
>JAXFQS010000116.1:0-13373 GCA_034178815.1 Kiritimatiellia bacterium
CCGGCCAGGAGCCCAAGGTGCCGGGCGCGATGGGCGCGGCCATACCCGTCCAGAAGCCCGTCGCAAGGAAAGTCGCCACGCGTTCAGAGGGGGTCTTGCCGGGAATGGCGAATCGTTTGAAGAGTTGCATAGTGTCTAGGCATCTTACCACAAGCCCGCGCGGGGTTCAAGCACGAATGCGACCGCCGCCGCCCCAAAGAGCCACCTATCTCCGGGCGCGGAAGATACGCACCTTCGCCCCCCGCAGATAGCCACCTCCAGCCCCCGAAGGTGGCAATGTACCACAGGCAAAGGTGGCAACCTTCCGGACGCGCAGACGCGCTAAAGCCTCACCGGAAGCGGCGCACACGACAGCCCGAAGGTGTTCAGCGGCGAGACCTCCAGGCGCGTCCCCTTCGGAAACACGCGGTCGTACGAAAGCACCGTCCGCGCCAGCGTGTGCCGGGGCGCCCAAATCGCACGACAATACCCCGAAAGCGCCCGCCCGGCACACCCTACATCGTGCCCCCAGACCGACGGCCCAAAACAAGTATCCTTCAGATGCAGATGCTGAATGTAGACCGTTAGGCAGATTTTCTAGGCCCCCCGGGAAAACACCTCCGCGACGCCTTCCTAACCCTCAAACACATCCATTCACTCAAGCAACATCATCAGCGGCGCGGACGACACCGGCCGCAACCACACCTCATCAATCGCCACATCCGGCGCGTTCGAAGCCGTCGACCCCTCAAGCGGCCCCATCACCCACGCCAACCACACCTCATCCCCCGCCCCAACCTCTAAATCCACCTCCATCGAAACCGCCTCCGACACCGGCTGCGGCCAAACCGCCACGCCCCCGCTCGGCAACCCGTTCGTCCCCGCCACACGCCACAACACCCCGTCGGAAGAGGCATAGACCACCATCCCCATAGCCGCATTCGCCCCCGATCGGTAGCACTCCAGAGCATACTCCAGATGCCACGACGACACCACCCGCGAAGTCGCATTCGACCCCCTGAAAAAGAACTGAATCCCCCTCAATCCCGACGAACACCGCCCCCCGAGCGCCCGATCCTCCTGAAGCAGAATCATCCCTTCCGCGTCCGTCTCCGGCGCATAGAAATAGACATCCGCCGGATACAGCGACGCCCCGCTCTTCACCACCGCATTCGTCCCGTATTGATTCGCCCCGCTGACCTCCCGCACGCCTAACTCCGGACACGGTTCGCGGCAAACCGTCGCCGACTTCGCAACCGCCCATCCAGCAGGCAGGGAAGTCAACTCCGAGAGGCTTCCCGCCCCACCGTCAAACCCCTGTCGATAGCCCCTGATTGAGACCGCCACGGGCTCCGGCAGGGGCGAATCCTGCGCACCTTCCGAATTCTCCTCCGGGTTCGCCAGCGGCAAATCCTTCTCCCAAATCAGGCGCACATTGTCTATCCCGAGGGTGTCGCTGTTGGCAAGCGCGTCCATCTTCCAGCGCAACTGGAGGTAGTGCCCGGAAGGCACCTCAAGAGGCACCGCGCAGGAAAGAGTTGCCCGCCCAGCGTGGTCGGAGATGCCGTAGGAGAAGAGTTCGAAGCGATCCGATTCATCGTTGATATCGGGCTCTGAAGTGGTCACCTTGGCGGTCAAAACCAGCCTTGTCGCGCCGGAGTTCGTCCTGCTGCAAAAGGCGTCGAAGGTAAGCGGCAAAGCCTTCAAAGTCTGCTCGCGAGCGTTGTGCAAAGTCAGGGCGAAACCGACCGCTTTGGCGGCTACAGCAAGACCCCCAAGGGTCTTTCCGGTGCCGATGTCGGGTGCCCGCAAACCGCCTGCCGTGCCGCTTTTGAAGGCGCAACTGGTGTTCAAGACAGTCCAGGCGGGGAGGCAGTTGTCGCCAGACCAGATGGTGTCTGTGCGAAGGGTCTCGAAGGTCTGGAGATAGGAACCATTGGCGGGTAGGATTTCGACCGGTGCGCTGAGGGTCGCGGAGGCGGCGAGCGCCCCAGCCAGGAGCCAATAGTTGCGCGGGGGCATGGCTATTGGCCTACGCCGAGGCGGAGCGCGAGGCGGTCGGGAAGACCGGCGCGTTGTATCTTCTCCATGGCGGTTTCGATGTCGTAATCGACGCGGTGGTGGCGGATGGTGCGGGTCTTGGGCTCGTATGTGAGGTAGGAGGCTCTGGGGTCGCCGTCGCGGGGTTGTCCTACGGATCCGGCGTTGATGAAGTATTTCGTCCCGAGGGCGAGTTCGAGGTCGCCTGGAGGGATGCGCAGAACCTCTCTTTTCTTCTCGAAGATGACGGGGACATGGGTGTGGCCGTGGAAGCAGACTGGGGTGTTCTGGTAGTTGAAATGAGCGTCGGCCATATAGGCGTCGAAGACATAACCCCAGCGTTCGGGCATGTCGAGGGTGGCGTGGACGAGGGTGATTCCGGTGAAGACTTTGCTCAGGGGAAGTTGCTTGAGCCAGGCTTTGTCGTCGAGGGAGAGTTGGCGGCGCGTCCAGTCGATGACGATGGCGGCGGCTGGCTGGAAGTCGTCGAGGCTGACTTCATCGTGGGAGCAGTAGTAGTCGTGGTTACCGCAGACGACGGGGCAAGAGAGTTGGCGGATGAGGCGGAGACATTCGGCCGGGCTGGCGTTGTATCCGACGATGTCGCCGGCGCAGATGAAGTCGGTCACGCTCTGGCTTCGGGCGTGGTCGAGGACTGCGTTGAGGGCTTCCAGGTTGGCGTGTATGTCGGCGATGACGGCGTATTTGCGTTCCATAGCGCGACTCGGGCGGGGGCTCTACCGGGGGGCGAGTTGGAGGATGGCGGCGGCGAGGGCGAGATCGGCGGGGTAGGTAATCTTGATGTTGGGCTCGGTCCACTCGCAGAGTTTGACGGGGAGTCCGGCTGTCTCCATGGCGGAGGCGTCATCGGTGACGGTGAGTTTGCGGGCTGTGACTTTGCGGTAGGCGGAGAGGATCTGATCGTATTTGAAGGCTTGCGGGGTCTGAACTGTCCAGAGTCCGGTGCGGTCGACAGTTGCCTCGATGGCCTGGTTTTTGGTGGAGCGCTTGAGGGTGTCGGTCACGGGGGCTGCGGCCACGGCGCCGCCGTTGTGGCGGGCGGTTTCGATGCAGGCGCTGATGAGCCTAGGGCGGACGCAGGGGCGGGCACCGTCGTGTATGACGACGAGGCGGGTGTCTGGGTCGACGGCGTTGAGTCCCGCCTTGACGGACTCTTGCCGGCTCTTGCCTCCGGCGACGACTTGGACGAGTTTGGAGAGTCCGAACATGGTTTTGAGCACTTTTGCCGGCCCGATTTGTTCTTTGCGCACGACGAGCACGACCTGGTCGACATCGGGGCAGTTTTCGAAGGCAAGCAGGCTCCAGACGATGACCGGGCGGGAGCCCAGCGCCAGGAAACATTTGTCGACTCCCGGGGCGTTCATCCGCTCGCCCTTGCCGCCTGCCAAAATCACTGCACTAACCATCTTCTCATCTCCTCCCAACGGAATCTATTTCCATTATAGGGGATTGGCTGGAGAATGTCAAATGGAAATCCACTCCCTCACGCGCCCGCGCGCGGCGGCCGGGCAGGGCGGGGTTCGGCAGGTAGGCAGGATGGGGGCGAAGAGGTTGGTACGCGCGGGGGCGGAAGGTGTCCATCTCCGCCCCTCGAAGGTGGCTAGGAGCGGGAGTCGGGGTGCGAATCAATCGCCTTGAGGGCTTCGACGAGCCGGTGCATTTCATCGTCGGTGCCGATGGTGATGCGCAGGTATTCGCGGGTGCGCGGGGCGGGGAAGTAGCGCACGAAGATGCGGCGCTCTTTGAGGCGGAGGAAGCGTTCCTCGGCGCGGCCGTCGGGCGGGCGGGCGAAGAGGAAGTTGGTCGCGGAAGGGAGGACTTTCCAGCCGAGCGCGGCAAGTTCGCGCGTCAGGATGCGACGCGTGTCGATGATTTTGCGCACATTCGACTGCATGGAATCAAGGTCGTTGAGCGCCGCGAAGGCGAGCGTCTGCGCCAAGCGATCCATATTGTAGGAATCCTTGATTTTGTAGAGCGCGCCGATGAGTTCCGCCGGCCCCACGCAGTAGCCGAAGCGCAGCCCCGCCAGCGAGAAGGACTTCGAGAGCGTGCGCATCACGATGGTGTTGCGGTTGCGTGGGTCGACCGCCAACGACATACAGGTCTCCGGGGCGAAGTCCGCATAGGCCTCGTCGATGAAAACCACCCCGTCAAACCCCGATGCGAAAGCCCCCACCGTCGCCTTCGGATGCAGCAGACTCGTCGGCGCGTTCGGATTCGTCAGGAAGAAAAGGTCGGCACGATACCCCTCCGGCATCGCCCACGAAAAGTCCTCCGCCAACTCCACCGGACGCCGCTCCACGCCCCTAATGTCCGCCAGCACCGGATAGAGCGAATAGGAAGGGTTGAAATAGCCAATCGACCCGTCATTCTCCACGAACGCCCGCGTCGCCAAAGCCAGCACCTCATCCGACCCGTTCCCCACAAACACCTGGTCCGGCGTCGCTCCGTGAATCTCCGCCAAACGCCTCCGCAAGGCCTTGAATACCGGGTCGGGATAGAGCCTCAAGCCCTGCCAGTCGAACTCCCGGAGCGCAAGCCCCACAGCCGGAGATGGCGGGTAGGGATTCTCGTTCGTGTTGAGTTTCACCACCCCGGTTAGGTTCGGTTGTTCTCCAGGCGTGTAGGCCTCAAGGGCCTGAACGGTACGCGAAATGTAACTCATAAATCTCCTTCCGTCAGAACCGGACAACCGCATAGCCCGAGGACGGAATCGTCTCGCCCTCAACCGCCTGCCCGAATGTGTCGAAGACCTGAATGGACGCCGGACGCCCTGCCGGATACGAAAGCCGCAGTCCCCCGCGCCCCGTGCCGTTGACCACGATGGTCTCCTTCTCCGAGGGCTCCACCTCCACAGCCATTCCGCTCTGGTAAACCGCCACAATCCGCTCCCTCTCGCCCTCCGCCTCCAGCATCGGATAGTTCGCCTGCGGGTGGAAGGCGCGGAAGTGCCCGTGCAGCAGCGTCTCGCGGTGCGCCCTCGTGAAGTCAATCCAATGCTTGAGCATCTTCACATGATCCGGCGGCAAATCCTTCAATGTCCGCGAGTACTGGATGACCGTGAAGAGCACCGACAGAATCTGCCTCGCCGCCTGCTCCGGAGCCTCCGAAACATTCCACTCCAGCATATCCGCATGCGTCGCGCTGCCCGGCGAAGAGAGCCGAATATTCGTCGTCCGAACCCGATTGGCGAGAATGTCCCCGGGACAATCGCCGGCGCGCATCATATTGCCGTATTTGCGAATCGAGGGGCCAATGTAGCGCTGGCGGAACTCCACCAGAACATCGGGTTTGATCCGCTTCAAGCGCGCCATAATGTCCGACAGCAGCCGATCCAGCGCCTCGGAGATGCTCTTGCAATCCCGGCCCGCATAGTTGTCCTTCTCCGCCGGCTCGCCGTGCCATGTGTAGATGGCATCGATAAAGTCCAGTTTGAAACCATCCAGACCGTACTTCACCATCGCCTGCTCATAGGTCGATGCCAGAAAGTCGCGAACCTCGGGGAAACGCGGGTCGAGAACCGACGCGCCCTGTCGCTTGTCGTCGCGCAAATACTTCCCCTTGAAGCGGGCGTAATTCTGGCTCTTGAAGCCGACGAAGGGTACCGAGTACCAGATCAGGTACTTCATTCCCAACGCCTGAACCCTTGCCACATGCGCCCGAAAATCAGGAAACCTGTTGGTCGAAACCTGCCAATCGCCGCAGTAGGCGTAGCCCCTTGCCGTATCATCGGTCTGCCAACCATCATCGACAATCAATACCTTCATGCCGAGTTTGGCAGCGCGTTCGCATTCGGCCTCGATATCGGCAGCGTGGACATCCTGATGGAAGTTGTACCAAGTGGAGTAGAGCGGCTCGTAGGCCTCCGGTGGAGGGGTTGCTGGAGCCATGCCGGGAAGCGTGTTGAGCCAGCGGGCGGCGTCTTGGATGGCGTCGGACCAAAGGGCGTCGCGGCGGAGGTCGAAACGCAGGACAGCGCGGTAGCGGCGGCAAGGTTCGCTCTCGCCACGCGGGTAGTTGACGGCAATGCCGATGGTGCAGTCTTCCTCCACGAGACCGATGGCGAAGTGGTGAGGGCGCGCGGCTTCGGAAGAGGCGAGGGTAAGCCGGTTGAGGTTGTTGTCGTTGAGCAATGTGCGGATGGGGGCACCGTCCGCAAAGGAACTATAGGTGTTGCCGGCCCAGTTGGGCGGGAGGGTGAGATGTTCGGTCATGGGATGCCAGATGTGCTGGATGTCGATTTGCGGCACGGAGCACTTGACCGAGAAAGCAGGCAGGGGAGCGGGTTGGTCGCGGACGAGGTCGAAGGTGACCAACCAAATGTCCTGCGTGGGGGAAGCGGTGGAGGTCGTGAACTGCCAGCCATCAGGGTTCTGGCACACCAAGGTGAGGGCAAGATTGGCGATTGCGATGAGGTTGGTCATTGTCGAGCCCCGATGATAATCAATCGTATGTGAACTGCGCGGTGAGGGTTGCGTCGGCGTGCGGGAGGAGGCGAGCCCAGTATCCGGCGAAGGCGCGGGGGAGGGTCTCGGCGAAGGGCACACCGGCCTTGAGATCATAGGTTTTCGCGGTCACCCAAGTACCCCAACCGTCGACATCAACTTGCAGTTCGACCCGGAGGTCGGAAGTGGCGGAAAGGGTGAGGGTCTTGCGGTCGAACCCGTTGAGCAGATAGGCGTCGGAAGGGCGATTGGCCTGCACGAGGGTGTCGAGCAGAGGGCCACCAACGCCCCGGACTTTGCCCAAGCGCCAGGCGTGATCGATGGGCATAAGGTGGAGTTGCCCCGGGGTTGCGTAGGCGAAGAGTCCGCGCCAGAAGGCGTAGTCGAGAATGGGCAGGTTGTGGGCGGCGACGGGGCGTATTCCGGCAAAACCGTGGGCATTCTCGGCGGGAAGTTCGTAGTAGATGCCGCCGGCGTTGAAGTGGTCGCGTTCGGTGCAGACTTCGCGGCAGACGCGGCTTTGCGGGTTGTGCCGACGCTGGGTGGTAGCATAGGGCAATCGCCAACGATTGCCGGCATCGTCGACATAGAGGATGGAGGAGGGCTGGGGGTCGACGGCTCCCGCGACAAGGGGGGCGGCGCGCTGGACTTTTGGAGCGGCCGAGGGGTTGTCGCGGAGCGTCAAGGTTTCATCGAGCGTGGCGGCGTGGTTGCCAGAGACGGCGGCAAGGGAGAGGCACCCGGGGGCGATTTTGTTGACATGGAGGATGGGGCGCTCGAGGCCTTTGGGGAGGGCGATAGTCTGGGGTTTTGCGGTGGAATCGGCTAAGCGGTCGTCACGCTGGCGCTGGAAGAGAGTGACAGTGGTTTTCGGGCAGTCGACAAGGGGCAGGAGGCGAATCCACTCGCCCTTGAGGCTGGAAAGATCGTGTCCGCCGGGTGTGCAGACGGCGAGGTTTTCCCACCGTCCATTGCCTTCGCGGTCGAGCTGGAGTTGGAAGGAGCCGTTGGCGACCCAAAGCCAGCGGAGGTCGTATCCGGCGATGAGATAAGGGGCGCTGGGGCGTCCGGTCTGGGCGGCTTCTTTCCACCAAATGAAGGCGTTGCCGATGGCTGGGCCGAGGGTATCAAGTTCGGGCTCGTCCACGAACCAGAGGTTGGAGTGGCTCTTAGCGGGGCCTTGGATTGAGCCCTTGACGCGGCGCTTGTTGAGGAACTCGTTGCGGGCGGAATCGTCGCAGCCGAAGACGATTTTTCCCTCCCAAGCGCAGAAGTCGCCGATGACTTTCAGATAGTTGGAGCGCGGGCGGATGCCGCGGGGGGTTGCGGGCGAGAAGTCGGCGGGAAACTTCCAGAAGGTACCGTGCATGGTGGCGAGGAATTCGTCGCCTTTCCCGATTTCGCGGATACGCGGCCATTCGGTATTCCAGCCGTGGGCGCCATCGTAGGAGTGGGAGGCTTTAGGAAGTCGGAAATCGCTCCAGTCGGTGCCGTTGGTGGTGACGGAGAGAATGATGCTTTTAGCGTCCCAGCCGAGCGCCCAGACGGGATTTTGGTTGGGATGTTCGTTGCCGAAGATACCGTCGCGCGTGGTGATTTCGGTGAACTGGTTGGTGCGCACGAGGCTCCACTGAGGGTCTCCGGGATTCCAGTGGGCGAGGGCTCCGGATGGGGTGAGCGGGTCGCGCTGGGCGGCCGGACTGTAGTGACCATTGTTGGCATAGAAGAGGCGACCGAAGCCGGAACAAGTGCCCTTGCCGTGATAGCCGTAGAGGGTCGACTTTTGGGCAGTCTGCCAACCGAGGGGCGGATTGGAACCGCTCTTTTTGAAGAGTTTCTCGTACGCTTCGGCGTTCAAGTCGTCGCGGATGAGGGTGCGCGTCTGGAGGGTGTTGACATCCAGTTCATAGAGCCCCTCCTCCATATCGGTGACATAGACCTTGTTCGACGGATCGGTCAAATGGCGCGCCGCCCCCGTGAGGCGTCCGGGCATTGACGGGATGGGAATAGTGCGCACCGTGCCGTTCGAACCGATGAGGTAGGAGCCGATGAGCAGTTGCCCGCTCTCACGGTGGATGAGACGATTCGCGGGAGTGCCACCGACGGATTCGGGGCGGACAATCAGTTGCTTGTCGGTGGTGATTTGGTAGAGTTTGTCAGAACTTCCCGTCGGGCAATGCGGGCCGTAGGTCACCAGCCAAAGCGCCCCCGCCCACGGTACGACCGCGCCCGTGCCGCACTCGCCCTCCTCATTGTAGTAGGCCAGCGACGGATAGATTCCGCCAATCGACAACGGCGCGGCGCGGCACACGCCTGCCGCAATCGCAACCAGCACAAACAACCGGCCCTTCTTCATCCTCGACACACTCCGTCTTACTTACTAATCGAATGCCCACCATTATATTAAAAACCCTCCCCCGACGCAAGCAAACACCCCACCCGCCACGAGCCAACCCGCTGCCGGCGCGGGTGGCAACCTTCCGCCCCATCAGGTAGGCACCACCCCTCCCCCAAGATGGCTACGACCGCCCCCCAAAGGTGCCTACCCGCCGACCGGCCGCGCGGCAAAACGCCCGATGGCATCGATCAAATCCCGCTCCGCTTCTGCCATCCGACTGGCGAAGGCGCGAGCGTCGGGCATCTTCTGCGGAATCGCCAACCGAAAGAGCGCCAACTCACCCCCCAATCCCGCCAACTCGCGTGGAGCGTCGTTGCCGGCGGCCCCCTCCTTCTTCGCCGGCACGATAAAGCCGCCCTTGGGCAGCCCCAGCACGTGGAGATAGGCGACAATCTGAAGCAAATCGTCCCGATTCTCGCTCACACGCGACTTCCCCTTGTACTTCGCATCCAGCACGCACCAGTCGTTGTGGAAATCCGGGAAATAATGCCGGTGTCCATCCTTGAAAAACGCAATGGCCCCCTCCTTCGCCTTGTTGCGCGGATGGCGGAAAGTGCGCTCCAAAAGCGTCGCCAGATACTCCTCCCACAGCCACGCGCCATCAAAGAGAATCCCCTGAACCTCGTCCGAATCCTGACCGAAACGCAACCGCTCCTCGCGCAGAATCCACAGGCAGATTCGGCGCAAAGGCCCATACGCCGGATAGAGTGGATGAACCCTCGGACGCAGATTCCGTCCGACCACCTTCTGCCGCGCCCCGCGCGTATAATCCGGAGTCAGCGCCACCACCGTCCGAACCGCCTCGCCGGCAGCCTTGTCCGCCTCCCACAGCCGAGAAGAAACCCCGTTCCCGCGCAGGAACTCGACCGTATGGCGCACCAACTGCATCAGATCCGTATCCGCCCCGCGCACCCGGAAACGACACGCCACCCGCCCCGCAAATGGCATATTTTCCCGCACCTGGCGCGAGATGTCCACAGCCCCCCGAAGCGCCAGACCGTTCTCCTCCCGCTGGCGATATTCGCGGTAAATTCCCTGCTCGAGCGCCCGTTTCAGAAAGTGCGGAAAGAGCAGCGGCAGCAGTTCCAATTCCGCCTTCCGGTCGGTTGAAAAGTCCCAGTCGAACAAGTTCGGAGAAAAGACGCGCCCGAGCAGATGATGCAGGAAAAAGTCCCGCCCGCCATCCTCGAAGCGCGACACAATCTCCAGCCGCGTCTGCCCCACCCCCACAAAGCCCATTACATTGCCGACCGACACCTTCCGCCCCGCCGCGTCCAGGTCCAATACCACACTTTCGCCCAAGCCGTCGGCCACCTCCCCCAGACAGTGCGGGAAGACCAGCAGCCCCGGAGATTCCGCGACCACCTCCTCAAGACGCCGCCCCGCAATCCCACCAAAATCGCGCCGGACGCGCCCGAACTCGGCCGCATCCAGCACATATGAATGATTATCCTCAAGCCTCATCAGACCGCTCAAACTGGTAAGCCCGCTTCAACCCCTCAAGCGTCTCCGAACACGCCGACATCCCGCGCAGATACTCCCGCAATGTCCCCTCAATATGGTGCCGCCAGAGCCCTTCGAAGTCACCCCCCTCCTGCACCAACGGCAGAAAACAGGCCGGACCGATGGCAAACTCCCGCCCCAGATTCCGCGTTTTCCCTATTGCCGCATTGAGCGCCCTCATCCGCGCGAGAGCCTCCTCCTTCCACTCCGGCAGACACTTCGCAAACATCGCCTCCGCAGTATCCTCCGGAGTCACCTCCTCCCAGGCAAACCGCCGCCGCATCGCAAAGTCCATGCTCTCGACATTGCGGTCAATGTCATTCATCGTGCCAATCACATAGACATTCTCCGGAACAAAGAATCCCTCCGCGAACTCGTCCTCCTCCGGCACCAAGTTCTGGTATTGCGTCTCCACTCGCCCGTCTTCCCCGCGGTAGCCCTGCTCAATCGCCCCGAACAGTTCCCCGAATATCTTCGAGAGATCCCCGCGGTTGATTTCGTCGATGATGAAGACAAACGGCCGGGCCTCGGATGCCGCAATCCGCATGCCCTCCTCATACGCCACCAGCCCCACATTCCGCTCCATCCACTCCAGAATCGGCTTCTTATAGCACGCATTGAACCTCGAGTTGCCCCGATACGAATGGTAGAGCCGAGCCTTCCCCCAGCCAATCTTCGTCGACCGCCCCGGCGCGCTTTCCACCAGCCCGTCCCCGCGCTCATTCAACTCCAGCACATGCGTCCCGCCCCGGGCCAAAGTCAACTCAATCGGGCCCTTCTCCTCCAGCCAGTCCAGCAACCTTCCCCAAGCGGCTTCGAAGTTGTCCTTCCCGGCAACCCGCCGCTCCGAGAGAGCCCGCTTGCAGAAGGCCTTGAATACCCCGTCACGGCGCTCAAAACCGACTTGTCCGTCCTCCCCAGAAACCGGACGAAGCCCCTCTACAAAGTCCGTATAATCATACGACGGATGGAACTGAACCTTCTTGATTTCATCATCCCTACACCCCATTGCCCTGGCAACCGCCAGAGCCAAATGCGTCTTGCCCGTCCCTGGCGCTCCGTGCAGCACCACATTCCCCCTCGAACGCACCAGTTCCAGCACCTTCCGCTCCATCGCCGTCATCGCAACCTCCTCTTGTTTCGGGGCATCCGCCCCTACCAACTCCTCAATCCGTCTGACTACCTCGGCATTCTCGCCATTCTCATTCTTGATTCTCTCCAGCGTTCCAATCTGGTTCTTGCCATTCCCGGTCCAGTCATCCAGCAGGCCATTCGCCCCCTCTCCAAGCAAGCGAAAGTTGTCGAGCCGCCAATACTGGATGTCCCTACGCAGCGTAACATCAAGCCCATCCCGCTTCTCCAGTTCAGCCATATCGTTTACCATCCCCTGCTCGGCGAGATGGCGTGCCAAATCCGGCGTCGAGATCTGCTCGACCCCCTGGTCCTCGGGAAGCCTGCCTGAGAATGTACACCAAGGCACCACCTCCGGCTTTTCGGCGGGACGAATCGTTCCGGCGAAATGGTATTGCCACTGCCGCTTGTCTCTTTGGGCGCAAATGATTCGATCCCCCGCCTTCAGCTGACGGAAGCGATCCGCTGTCTTGCCCTGCAACCACCCGATGGCGATAACCTGTTCCTTCTTCATAAACCGGATGCGCCTCTCCAAATCCTGATCAACATCGAAATGGAAGTTGGGCGAGACAACATAATACTCCTTCGTTTCGCCCAGCCCAAGCGCATCGATGGCAGCCACCAATTCATCCCGTAGCGTCCACTCAAAGAAGCCATCGACCAAGCGACCTTCCTTGACCGGCGTCGGCCAGTAGCGGAACCCTTTGCCGTCCGCATTCCGCACGACAAACCGGTTGAGTTTGCGCTGGACAAAGCGGCCGAAGTGGGTCACATTGCTGTTGAGCACCTGCGGATTGACGCCGTACTTCTCCCCGACTCGCTTGCACGACCCTTTGTGCCCCGGCTCGGCATAAAACTTCAAGATGGCATCCAACTGTCCCGTCGACAAATCGGCAGCCTGCAACACCGCCATCCACTCATCCTTCGAGATGTCCAGTTCCAACCGATACCCCCCGTCGGGCGACTGCTCCAGTTGCAACTCCAACAGCCCTTCCGTGCGCCCGTTCTGATAGGCCGAAACCGAAAGGTGCGCAAAAGAGGGCTCCTTGATTTCCCCCGAAGCCATCCGTGCGCACACCGTCTCCATCACCCCCGCATAGTCGGCATAACTCCTCACCTTCGGCAACTCGACCCCATGCAGCTTGAGATATGCGGTCGTCTTTCCATCCAACGGCAGAAAGCGCCCCGGTGCAACCCAGAACATCGGAATCGTCAACTGCGCCGCCCCGATTCCATCCTGATCCAACAGCCGGGCAAACCGTTCCTCATCCACCGTTCCCTGCATCAGCGCCTCGCAAAACGCCCACAGCGCCTCCGCACTTTCTTTCGCACGATTCTCATCCTGCCATAGCAAGAAAAAGGACCGCATCGCGTTTATCTTCGGCACCCCATCGAACCTACCAGGCAGGGGACTTTGGAGGTTCAACGCCCGCTTCAACTCGCCCAGAATCGCCAGCCGCTTCTCGTCACCAATCCTATTGAAGATGGCAAAGAACGAGAACGGATCAATGTCCCGAAACGGGCGCCTGTCCTCCATGTGCAGATACCTCACGCATGGACCAATGACCGCATTGTCGTACACCAGCCGCACCAACGGTTCACGGTTATGCCGAAACTCCAAAAGTTTCCGCGCCAACTCCTCGTAGATAGGAATCCAACTCAACTCGCCGCTCATCGTCCTACTCTCCTTCCTTCGATTCCGTCAACCCCAAACGACCAATCGCATCCGCCAATTCCCGGCACAGCGTCACGGAGTAACCACGCCCCAGGCTCCACCGCACCTCTTCAAATGGCAGAAGCCAAAACAGCCTTCCCCGGTTGGCGCCGCGCACTGAACACCGCTTCATATTCTTCTG
>JAXFQS010000154.1:0-9168 GCA_034178815.1 Kiritimatiellia bacterium
CCGCTGGTGCGCTTCGCCCGCGAGCTGCGCCGACGGACGCTGGCCGAACTGGCCGAAATCGCCCGCGACCCCGAGTGGAAAAGCCGCGACCTCGTCGGCACCACGCTCACCATCCGAAGCCGCCGGCTCCGCCTCCAGACCGTTTGGAAAGACCCCCGCCGCATCAGTTGGTGGGCCCACGACTTCGCCTACCGCGGCGGCGCCCACGGCACCACCCAAGTCGCCGCCGCAACCCTCGATCGACTCTCCGGAAAACCCCTCCGGCTCGACGACTTGCTCCCGCCTGAGCGCCGCCCCCAAGCCCTCGAACGCGTCCGCCGCCAACTCCTCGAAAGCCTCCGCGACGGCTATACCTTACTAGAAGAGCCAACCCTCGCCGCCCCCGTCTACTGCACCTCCCGCGCCCTCCACTTCGTCTACCCTCCCTGCACCGTCGCGCCCCACGCCGCCGGCATCCTCGACGCGGCAATCCCCCTCCCGAAAGCCCCCGAAAACCGCCCCTAGGCGAAAACCTTTGCCATCCGCCGCCAACTGTGCTACAATGCCTCAGGTTGGAACGGAAGTGACTCGGGCCGCCCACCTCGTGGACGGTCGCCACGGCATCCTCCGGCGCAACGCCAAGGCGATTTCGCGCTTCGGACTGGCCCGCCGTCCGCCCCAAGGGCTGCCGCACGCAGACAGCAGAATCTCCTGTTCGAAACCGACAATTCTCACAAAAGGTCTCCTCTATGTCAGCACCCTCAATCCGACGCCTCCTGTGCGCCGCAACCGCCCTCGCCGCGCTTGCCCTTCAGGCCGAAGAGTTCTCAGCCGTCAGCCCCGACGGCCAGAACGAAATCCGCCTGAGCACCGAACCAGTCCTTTCCTACTCCGTCTACCGCAAAGGCCTCCAACGCGTAGCGCCCACCCCCCTCGCACTCAAGATTCAGGGCCTGAACCTGCTCGGCGGCAAGGGCCTCAAAAGCCAACGCGTCGACAAAAAAAGCCGTACCGGCCGCGTCCAGATGCCCTTTTACAAAAAGGCCGCCTTTGACGACAACGGCAACGAAACCTGCGTCTCCTTCGGCTCCTGGGCCGTCCGCCTCCACGCCCGGAACGATGGCGTCGCCTACCGCTTCGAAACCCGCCTCCGGGGCCCGGTTATAGTCGAGTCCGAGACCGCCTCCATCCAATTCCCAACCCCCGACACGCGCCTCTTCTACGGCACCAACTGGGGTAGTTGGGGGGACGATGTCTTGCAGAACAGTTGGGAAGATATCTACAAGGACTGCCCCGTCTCCCAAATCCCCGCCGAACGGCTCGTCTACCTGCCCCTGCTCGTGAAATATGCCGATGGCGGCCTGATGGAGGTGGTCGAGTCCGACCTCGTTGACTACCCAGGCTGGAACCTCAAGCGCACCGCCGACTCCTCCGCCACGCTGACCCCCTTTATGGCCAACTTCCCCACAGCCGTGACCAACGCCAACTGGAAGGTCACGGATCGCCCCGCACGCTATGTGCGCATCACTTCCCGCGCCCCTTTCCTCGCCAAGACGAACGGCAGCCGCACCTTCCCCTGGCGCACCTTCATCCTCGCCGATAAGGAGGTCGATCTCGTTTCGGCGGATATCGTCGCGGCCCTCGCCAAGCCTTGCCAGATTGCGGATCTCTCCTGGATCAAGCCCGGAAAGGTGGCCTGGGACTGGTGGAACGACTGGAACATTTACGGGGCGCCGGCTAACTTCCGCCCGGTCGACTTCAAGGCCGGCTGCAACACCAAGACCTACGAATACTACATCGACTTCGCCGCTAAGCACGGGGTCGAATATGTGATTTTCGATGAGGGCTGGAGTGCCGAACTCAACATCTGGAAGTATAACCCCGAGGTCGATGTCCCTTACTTGGTGAAGTACGCCAATGAGCGCGGCGTGGGGATCATTTTGTGGTGCGCCTGGGGGCAACTTTACTACGGTGATGATATGGAGCGGGCGTTCAAGAAGTTCTCTGAAATGGGCGTCAAAGGCTTCAAGATTGATTTCCTCGATCGGGACGACCAGGTGGCCGAGCAGTTTATCGAGCGCGTGGCTCGCACGGCGGCGAAATACAAGCAGATTCTGCTCCTGCACGGCATGCACAAGCCGACCGGGCTCTCGCGCACCTGGCCGAACTTGCTCAACTACGAGGGTGTCCACGGGCTGGAGCAGGCCAAGTGGGAAGAAGAGAAGAAGGTGGACTTCCCCAAGAACGACCTCCGGGTCTTCTACACGCGTATGGTCGCCGGCCCGATGGACTATACGCCGGGGGCGATGCTGAACTACGCCCGCGGCCAGTTCAAGGTCGACGGGCACAAGCCGGGCTCGCAGGGAACGCGTGCGCACCAAATGGCGCTCATGTCGCTTTTCGAGGCTCCCGTGCAGATGCTCTGCGACACGCCGACGCACTACTTGCTCAACGCCGAATGCTTTGCCTTTATGGCCGCCGTCCCGACCGTTTGGGACGAACTCCGCCCGCTGCAGGGTGAACTCGACCGGACGGCGGTGATTGCCCGTCGCAAGGGGGATGTCTGGTATCTTTCCGGCATCGCCTCTTGGCAGGGCGCGACCCTTGAGGTTGCCACCGACTTCCTCGGCTCGGGGCAGTGGAAGGCGACCATTTTCGAGGACGGCCCGAACGCGACGCGCGACGGCACCGACTATGTCAAACGCGTTGCCACGCTCCGCGCGGGAGAGAAGGTCAAACTCCCGATGGCGCCCGGCGGCGGCTGGACGGCGCGGCTTGAACCGCTCCGCTAACCGCTCTTCCAAGGCCGCCCGCGTCATCTCGCGGGCGGCCCTTTTTTATTGTCCCCGCGCCCCGCGATGCCAAGGCGGAAGCGTTCTGCGCTTGTCGGCCTTTTCGGGGGCTTTGATTGGCGCCGGCGGCGCGCAGCGGAAGAAGCCGTGAGGGGGCGCGGCGCGTGCAGGCGTGGGGCGGCAGATGACGGCATTTGGCTCGATACCGAAGACCGTGGGGGGCGTGGCGCGTGCAGGCGTGGGGGGCGCGGGTAGACACACGGGCGCCCCGTAAGGTGGTTGACTTCGACCGGGGCGCGTGGAGGAGTGGGGGGCGCGGGTGGATACACGGACGCCCCGTAAGGTGGTTGACTTCGACCGCGGCGCGTGCAGGCGTGGGGGGCGCGGGTGGACACACGGGCGCCCCGTAAGATGGTTGACTTCGACCGGGGCGCGTGTAGGAGTGGGGGGCGTGGGTGGACACCTTGAGTGGCGGAAGGTGCCTAGGAGTGGCAGCAGGCGGTTGGCACGCCTGACCCGGAGGCATTGGCACAATCTTCCCTAGCGGAATGGCTGGTTTGAACTTGCGCCGAGGGCGGGAATCCGATATACTGAAGGGATTCATTCAAGAACCCCTCCGGAGGTGAACCGTGCAACCCGTCGTCTATGATGCGTCCCTGATTCTGCAGGGTGGATTGATTCTCTGCGCTGGCATGGGACTCGTGCTGACATTCCTCTTTCTGCTCATCGGCGTCATGAAACTCCAGGCCCTCGTCGTGCCCCGGTTCAACTACCTGATGCCCGAAGAGGCCCCCGCCAAGAAGCCCGTCAAGAAGGCCGCCGACGACCTCTCCGCCGTCGCCCTCGCAATCGCCGCCGCCCTGCGCCGCTAACCCCCTTTCACCCCCCAGAACCAAAAGAGACCACTATGGCCAAGAAACAAGTCAAGTTCATGTGCACCGCCTTCCGCGACGGCTTCCAGTCCGTACTCGGCACGCGCGTCCTCCCCGATGATTTCTTCCCCGCCGTCGAAGCCGCCCGCGACGCCGGCATCACCTGGTTCGAGGCCGGCGGCGGCGCCATGTTCCAGTCCCCCGTCTTCTACCTCAACTACGATCCCTACAAGTTGATGGATCGCTTCCGCGAGACCTGCGGCCCCGATGCCAACCTCCAGACCCTCGCCCGCGGCGTCAACATCGTCGCCCTCGACTCCGCCTCCAGCGAGGTCATCAAACTCCATGCCCAGATGTTCAAGAAACACGGCATGACCACCATTCGCAACTTCGACGCCCTAAACGATGTCAACAACCTGATTTGGTCTGGCAAGTGCATCGTCGAGGCCGGTCTCAAGCACCAAGTCGTCGTCACCATGATGTCCCTCCCCCCCGGCGCCAAGGGGGCACACGACCCGGACTTCTACGAGATGATCCTCCGCCGCATCCTAGACGCCGGCATCCCCTACGACTCCGTCTGCTTCAAAGATGCGTCCGGTACCTCCACCCCCGCGACCGTCTATGAAACCATGCGCCGTGCCCGCAAAATGCTCCCCGAAGGCACCCACATCCAGTTCCACAGCCACGAAACCGCCGGCTGCTGCGTCCCCTGCTACCGCGCCGCGCTCGAAGGCGGAGCCGATGGCCTTGACCTCTCGCTCAGCCCCGTCTCCGGCGGCACCTGCCAGCCCGACCTGCTCACTATGTGGCACGCCCTGCGCGGCACCGACTACACCTTCGATGTCGACATCGAGAAGGTTCGCAAAGCCGAAGATGTCCTGCGCGACTGCCTCAAAGACTACGACATTCCCCCGGAAGCCATGAAGGTCAACCCCGAGATTCCCTTCTTCCCGCTTCCCGGCGGCGCCCTCACCGCCAATACCCAGATGCTTCGCGACAACGGCTTGATGGATCGCTACCCCGAAATTGTCGCCGCAATGGGCGAAACCGTTGCCAAAGGCGGCTACGGCACCTCCGTCACCCCCGTCTCCCAATTCTACTTCCAGCAGGCCTTCAACAATGTCATCCACGGCCCCTGGAAGAAGATTGCCCCAGGCTACGGCAAAATGGTTCTCGGCTACTTCGGCAAGACACCCGTCGCCCCCGATCCTGAAGTCGTCAAAATCGCCGCGGAGCAACTCAACCTCCAGCCCACAACCGAGAAAGTCCTCGACATCAACGACAAGAATCCTGCCAAGTCCCTCGCCCACTGCCGCAAGATTCTCGAGGACAACAACCTCCCCGTCACCGACGAGAACCTCTTCATCATCGCCGCTTGCGCCGACAAAGGCCTGCTCTTCCTCCAGGGCAAGGCCAAGGTCAACGGCGTGCGCAAACATACCGCCAAACCCGCCGCCCCCGCAGGCGGCAACGGCCCCTGCACCGTCACCATCAACGGCAAGGCCTATGCCGTTGAACTCAAGGACGGCAAGGCCGTTGTCGACGGCAAGAGTTACGACTACACCATCGCCGAGGGTATCGCCAAAGCGGCCGCGCCCGTGCCCGCCGGCGCCGGCGAAGAGGTCAAATCTCCCATGCCTGGGCTCGTGCTGCGTCTGACCGCGTCGGTTGGCGACACGCTGAAGAAGGATGACGAAATCCTCGTGATGGAGGCGATGAAGATGGAGATGCCGGTCAAAGCCCCGCGCGACGGCAAGTTGCTCTCGATCAATGTCGCGGTTTCCGACAAGGTCAACTCCGGCGATGTGCTCGCGGTGATCGGCTAAAGGTTCGCACGAACGGAGAACCCAGTTATGTTTAAGAAACTTCTCTTCTCGGCCGCGTTGCTTGCGGGCTCGTTCTTGGCGGCGGGCGCGGTCTCTGCGGACCAAGAGGGCGCGAAGGATGCCACCGTCCGGGTCGCTTGGAATGCGACCTCGTCCGCGGCCGATGCGTCTGCGGCGGCCTCTGTCTCGGTTTCGTCCGAGGGCGGTAGCCAGGCGGGATCCGGCGCGGCGGCTTGCCAGCGGTCGGGGTGCGCGAAGGATGTGAATCCTGTGGCGCAAACGCTCGATCGGATCAAGGCGTTGTGGTACGACACGGGGATTTACGGCTTTACGATGAAGGCGCGCAAGCCGCTTCCGGAGCCGCAACCGCCGTTGCCGAAGGCGCACAAGGAGCCGCTGTTGCCGTACGGCATTTCGCAAGCGTTGATGATTGGCGTCTGCCTGCTACTGATCTATCTGGCGATTTTCAAGGGTTTCGAGCCTTTGTTGCTGTTGCCGATTGGGTTTGGCGGGATGTTGGCGAATTTCCCGTTGGCGGGGATTACGAATCCACCTGTGCTGGACACGATGGGTGGGGTAATCGAGCCGGGCGGGTTTCTCTACTATACCTTCAATTTTGGTATTGAGACGGGGCTCTTTCCTATCCTCATCTTTATGGGGGTTGGGGCAATGACGGACTTTGGGCCGTTGATTGCGAATCCGAAGACGGCGTTGCTTGGTGCGGCGGCTCAGTTTGGTATTTTCGTGGCGCTGATTGGGGCTCTGGTGCTGTCGGTCTATGTGCCGGGTGTGACTTTTTCGCTGAAGGATGCGGCGTCGATTGGCATCATCGGCGGGGCGGACGGCCCGACTTCGATTTGGTTGACGACGAAGTTGGCTCCGGACTTGCTGGGTGCGATTGCGGTGGCGGCTTATTCGTATATGGCGTTGGTGCCGATTATTCAGCCGCCGATTATGAAGTTGCTTACGACCGAGCGTGAGCGGAAAATCAAGATGGAGCAGTTGCGTACGGTTTCGAAGTTGGAGAAGGTTGTCTTCCCGCTGTCGGTGCTGTTGCTGTGCGCGCTGTTGCTTCCTTCGGCGACGCCGCTGGTCGGGGCGTTGATGTTGGGGAACCTGGCGAAGGAGTGCGGGGCGGTGAACCGCTTGTCGGACACGATGGCGAATGCGCTCTGCAACATTGTGACGATTTTGCTAGGTCTCTCGGTCGGCTCGAAGTTGGCGGCGGAGAAGTTCCTGACCGGCGAGACGCTGGGCATCTTGACTCTTGGTCTGGTGGCGTTTGCATTCGGCACGATGGCGGGGGTCATCATGGCGAAGATTATGAACTTGTTCCTGAAGCAAAAGATCAATCCGCTGATTGGCTCGGCGGGTGTCTCCGCGGTGCCGATGGCGGCGCGTGTGTCGAACAAGGTGGGGCTTGAGGCGGACGGCTCGAACTTCCTGCTGATGCACGCGATGGGGCCGAATGTGGCGGGCGTGATTGGCTCTGCCGTCGTGGCGGGCGTGCTTTATACGCTCTGCCGCTAGGGGGCTTGTTTTCTCCGAACGGAAAAGGCGCACCAGATGGTGCGCCTTTTCTGTTTTTCTCTAGGGGCGAGAGGTAGGCTTCTTTGGGGAATAGGGGTGCCTAATCTGCGGGGGCGTTCGTGTCCGCGACTGGGTGGTAGTGGTGGGCAGGTTCGGGGGGAATCAGTTGGCGAGAAAGTGTTCGGGGCGGTCGAGCGCGTCGACGGCGGCGGCGGTTAGGCGGTCGAGTTCGTCGTCGGGGGTGATGTAGGGGGGCATAATGTAGATGAGCCGTCCGAATGGGCGCAGCCAGACGCCGCGTTCGACGAAGTAGGCTTGGAGCGTCGCCATATTGACGGGACGGCGGGTTTCGAGCACGCCGATGGCTCCGAGCACGCGCACATCGGCGATTTCGGGATGGTTGCGTGCGGGTTCGAGTCCGGCTTTGAGGCGGGCTTCGAGGCGGGCGACTTGGCTGTGCCAGGTGCCTTCCGCGAGGATGTCGAGGCTGGCGCAGGCGACGGCGCAGGCTGTGGGGTTGGCCATGTAGGTCGGGCCGTGCATGAAGGGCAGACCGTCCTGAGAACAGGCCTCGGCGATGGCGCGTGTGGCCACCGTCGCGGCGAAGGTCATCGTGCCGGCGGTGAGGGCTTTCCCGATGCAGAGAATGTCGGGGACGACGCCCGCCCATTCCATCGCAAAGAGCCGGCCGGTGCGCCCGAAGCCGGTCGCGATTTCGTCGAAAATGAGCGGAACCCGATGCTCGGTGCAGAGGGCGCGGACGGCTTTGAGATAGTCGGGATGGTAGAACCACATACCGCCGGCGCCTTGCACGACAGGTTCGAGAATCACGCCCGCGAGTTCCTCCCGGGCGTGCCGCCGAATCAGGTCGGCGAAAGGTTCGACATCGGCCGGATTCCACGCGGCGCCGAAGGGCGTTCTCGGGCGCGGCGCGAAGAGGTTCTGGTGCAGGATGTTGGCGAATCGGTGGTGCATGCCGTTGACCGGATCGCAGACCGACATGGCCATGAAGGTGTCCCCGTGGTAGCCCCCGCGAATCGTCAGAAAGCGCCCCTTCCCCGTCGCCTGTGCCGCCATTTTGAGTGCCACTTCGACGGCCACGGAGCCGCTGTCGGAGTAGAAAATCGCCTCCAACTGCCGGGGCAGGAGGTTGAGCAGACGCTTGCCGAGTTCAATGGCCGGTTCGTGGGTGATGCCGCCAAACATAAAGTGGGGCAGACGGGCGGTTTGCGCCTCCAGAGCAGCTAGGATTTTGGGGTGACGGTAGCCGTGAATCGCCGCCCACCAACTCGACATTCCGTCCACCAGCCTGCGCCCGTCCGCAAGGTGCAGGTGCGTCCCTTCGGCGGCGACAATCGGGTAGCAAGGGAGTGGGCGGATGAGCGAGGTGTAGGGGTGCCACAGGTGCCGGGCGTCGAAGTCAGTGTCCATAGTCAGAGCCGAATCGTTGATTCAACAGGGCGGAAAGGGGCGCAGGAAGCGTCGGGTCGTCGGGCAGGAATTCGCCCAGAAAGTCGGCTCCGGAGAGGTCGCGTATGGTCAAACCGTTGTCCCGCTGGATGGTCGGGTCGCCCTCCGCCTGGCGGTTGAGCACGAAGCCGAGCGTCGGGATGCTTCGGTCTCGGAGGATGGCTAGGGTCAGCAGGGCGTGGTTGACGCAGCCGAGGCGGTTGGGTACGACCAGCAGGACGGGGCGGGCGAGTTGCTCCACCAACTGGAGGTTGGTTTCTTTCCGCTCGCGGTTGAGCGGGCACAGGAGCCCTCCGGCGGTTTCAATCAGGTGAGGGGCTTGCTCCCGGACGCGCCGGAGAAGGGTATCAAGGTGGATGGGGGAGCCTTGGAGTTCGGCGGCGAGGTGGGGGGAGATGGCAGGGGCGAAATGCAGGAGCGGGGCGAGTCCGGCGTAGGCGACATCGTTGTCTTGCGGGTAGCCGGTGCCGACTGGCTTGCAGACGCGCAGGTGCGGAGCGTAGTGCTCCCAGATGGCGCGGGTGACGAAGGTTTTGCCGGCGTCGGTGTCAGTCCCGACGATGATCAGCGAGGTAGCAGGCAGCATGGTAGGTGAGTTCGGGCGGGTGGGTGCGCAGGAGGCGTCGGATGGGGGCGGTGGGCATGGGCGGGGCGGATGGGAGGGCACCAATGCGGGAGAAGGTGCGAAGGGCTTCGAGG
>JAXFQS010000013.1:0-4362 GCA_034178815.1 Kiritimatiellia bacterium
GACCTCCTCCACGCCGTCGACATCACGCGATGTGACCAGCGCGTAAGACGGCGAGCCAAAGTCGACAGCCGCCACGCGGAAATGCCACGGCGTAGCCACATTCGGCACTTCGACCGACTGGTTCACCAAATCGCCAATAACCGCAACGGCAGGCCCATTGAACCAGCGCCGTCGGTCTGCCCCGTGGAAAAGCCCTCTAGCAGAGATGCGGAACCGCTTCCCATCCTTGAAGGCTACGCGTTCAGGAAATGCCCTGTAGTGCTGCCAATAGTACCAGGCTGATTCGGACAGTCCACCCGTTCCATCGCCTTGCAAGAGACACCACGGAGATGCGTCTACCCCGAAGTGAGAGTCTAGAATCTTCCGCATCGCGCGCTGACCATCCTTCGTGTCATCCACTTCATAGGTGACCAGCCCGTTCTTCAGCACCCGCTTGTCCAAGAGCTCCGGAACCGTATCTAGGTCAATCCGACCACTGCTCGTCGCGAACTTCTTGTGCGAATTGACCAGTTCCATCGGCGAACGATAGCCCATCGGGTCTACCTTCGCTTTGTCCGATACCTCAACCACCTGCTGAACCTTCGGGGCATCCTCGGGAAGCCGAATCGCCCCGTTGCACAACCAGAAGAACGCCGCCTTCTGCTCCTTGCTCGAATCGAACTTCCCGACTTCTACCACCATTGCAAGCGCATCCAAATCAGGACGGCGCTTCCGAAGCACGGTCTCCAGCTCAGCCGCACGATTCTTCACAATCGAATAGCGAAACGCCTCGTCTATCTCGTACGGCGCGACCAGTTCCTCACGCGAATCCGCCAGCTCTCGCTCCTGAACCGAGAATCGAATATCCAAGTTGTCAGAGCCGAAAGCCCCGCTCCTAGGCGTTGCCGGCTTGATTTGCTCCGGCGTGAAGGCGACATAGGCACCACTACCGGCATAATTCGGCAAGTAGTAGCCGTCTATGCCGAACACCTCTATCTGAGCATTCCGCAAATCCTTCTGGAACTGCTCGATATCATAATCGCCTTCACTATGCTCGTCAATTCCAGAGACATAATCCAGTAGCGATTCAACCGTGGTGGCTTGACTGTCATAGCCAGCCGTCTCCACCCCGTCTTTGAAGGAATAGCCTTTCTTCAAAACGCCAATGACCTCCCGCATCTTATCCTTCGCGCGGGCAATCGTTTTCTCCTTCACAAGTGCTTCTGCATTATCCGCCTCATCCGATTCATAGCTGTCTAGTTCATCCTCCGTCAGCAACTTTGGCTTTGAATAGGCATAGACCGGATGCTTCAGATTCCGAAACACCGCCGTAGCGTCCCCATATCCTTCCGCCACACCCTTGTCAGGCGTGAAGTAGAAAACGACCCCTTCAGATGTTCCGGAAATGTTGTCATTCCGGGAAACGCCCTGTCCAGCGGCTTCGTCCAACGGATTCCATCTGCTCCCGTGGTAGACCACCAACGGCTCGCCGTTTTCGTCCACCACCTTAGACGAATCATTATTGACAACGGCAAGGTCATGTGCTAATGTACTCTGCGTTGGCTGGGCAACGGCACTTCGGGTCAACCCCCCAGTAGGGTTCTTGATGCTCGAAGTGCCTTTTCTTTTTCCCTAAGGTAGACATTCTGAAGATAGAACACATTGCCGCGTGACCTCCTGCTGCCGTCTCGGAGCACATCGTAGTTGTCCGACACCACAACCTCGCAGTAGTACGCCTTCCCGCCAAGAGAAACCGGTGCGGCAATGACGAATGTATTGGTTTGCCGCCCCTTCCAGTTGTCGGAAGAGTCGAAAATCCGCCCCTTCTGAATAACCCCCGGAACAGCCTCGAATGCCATCGCCTTTGCTCGATAGAGCCCTCCGTGCGGAGAGGAGACAGAAGACTTCACACCCTTTTTGTTGAGAACGACCTCTCCCCGTTTAGGGTTGATGACCTCGTCATATTCGAGTTGCGCGGATGGGGAGATAGAAAAGCGTATCGCGTCTCTATACGGTCTGCCGACGAAAAACCGTGCCTGCTCCTCGCCCTGCGTCCGGCACTCCACAATGCCAGTAGGAACTTCCCATTCTCCGACTTCGCCATCCTGGTTGACATCCTGCCCTCCTTTTGCTATGCTTCCACCCGTAGCCGGCGTGATGCCCTCCGCGCGAGCGTCGGTGTTCTTGGGATGATTCGCGGAGTTGAATCGCCCATAGTTCCACGGCTCGCCCTTTTCGTTGAGGACGAGCCGTTTTGTTTTCAGCCAGTTTCTCGTCAGACCATTCAGGTGCGCGCTTAGCGGGCCTATCGATTTTCCGACCTCAGCTATGTGGAATACGGCAAGCGTGATCTTTCCACTTTCGTTCTTGAACTTCTTCAGAAGAATCAGCGATAGGACACCTCTCGAATCGTCTACTAGCGCCGCATCGAAAGAAGAGAAGAGTTCAAGGACGGAAGTTGGCGCGCTCTCTGAGCGTTCCATCCCGCCACATCGTCAGAATCGACTTCCCCGTTCAGCACAGCGTTGACCCAATCGGGGCCTACATTCTTGAGAATCTGCCCTTTCCTGACCGCGCTCCCGTAGCCTGTCAAATCCCCCACGGCAGACAAGCGCACCGATATGTCCAGCCTTCGGAATGAACGATACGCTCCCGACTCCGGGCACATCATAAGTGAACCGATTCCAGACAATGTGTTCAATGAACCATCAGCGAACAGACTTTGGAGAAGACGACTTGAGCCGAGGCGGCATCTCAGCGCCATCTAGCGAGTCTATGCTAATTCTTCCCCCTTCTTGCATTGTCATCACTTGCAAGGCCAAGGAAAGAAGCATCTTCTGACGAGCGGTCATTGGCTTCCCCATTCATCCCAAACGCCTCTTCGCCGCTGGGGTGCACGCTTTGCAGGGACCCAATGCATCTTTACGCTTGCCCAATTTGACATATTATGTTATTTTGTCTCTGTTTCAATTTCGTTAGAGGCTTGATTGAATGACATTCAAAACTTTGATTCAGCGCGCGGTGGACGATTGCCCGGATAAGGTGTTCGCCTCGTTCAAGCGCAACGACGGGTGGCACCAAGAGACTTTCCGGGAGTTTGACATCCGCGTCAAGAGCACTGCCCAATACGCGGCAGATCGACTCGGGCTCGCGCCGCGGGAGGATAAAGCCGCCATCTGGCTCGAAAACGATGTGCGCTGGATCGAATTCTATGCCGCCATGGCGGTCAGTGCCGTGACTGTCGTGCCGATGGATCCCAAGTTCCAGGCCGAAGAGGTTGCCTATGTGCTCGACAACTCCGAGACGACCCTCATCTTCACCGATCGGCGCCACCTCACCATCCTTGAGCGCATCCTTCCCGACCTTCCCAAGATTCGTGCCGTCATCCTAGACGAACCGGCGAGCGTCGACTCAGTCGCTGGCGTTCCCATTCACGCTTTCGAGGAGATGGCCGCCTACCAGACCAAGGAGTTCCCCTTCTGCGCAGGCGTTGAGCCCAAAGAGCGCGACATAGCCTCCATCATCTATACTTCAGGCACGACCGGCAAGCCCAAAGGCGCGATGCTCACGCACGCCAACTTTATCGCCGATGCCGTTGGCTGCTTGGATCACATCCCGCAGTTTGGAGCCAAAGACTCCTTCATTGTGATACTCCCCCTCTTCCACAGTTTTGCTTTTACCGTCTGCTATGTGGTGCCGTTAGTCTGCCACGCGTCGCTGGCCTTCGGCGAGAGCCTCCGAACGATAGGAGAGGACATCCGCAAGGCCAAGCCGACGGTTCTGATTGCGGTGCCTCTTCTAGCCGATAAACTCTACCAAAAGATTGAAGCGGGTATCAAGGCATCGCGTCTGGCGAGGCTACTCTGCGCGGTTGGTTTGGGCAAAGTGGTTGGGCGGAAGGTGCGCCAACAGTTGGGGGGCAAACTGGATCTCATCATCATTGGCGGGGCACCCTGTCCGCCCCGCGTGCTAAGGGGGTTCAACCGCCTGGGCATCAACGCGACGGAGGGCTATGGATTGACGGAAGCGGCTCCGGTTGTGACGGTTGCGCAGTTCCACCGCCAACGCATTGGGACAATCGGCACGCGCCTTCCCAATGTCGAGATCCGGCTTGCGAACGAAGATGCCTCCGGGGTTGGCGAACTGCAGGTTCGCGGGCCGACGGTGATGCTAGGATACTACAAGAACGAGGCAGCGACGAGGGAGACTTTCGACGGCGAATGGCTCCGCACGGGGGATCTGGCCTCCATCGAAAAGGACGGCTATGTCTCAATTCGCGGACGGAGCAAGGCGCTCATCGTCAACCGCGAAGGGAAGAACATCTATCCCGAGGAGGTCGAGAATGTACTCTCGGCGGACGCACACATCGGGGACATCATCGTC
>JAXFQS010000022.1:0-23880 GCA_034178815.1 Kiritimatiellia bacterium
ACCTCATCCATACCCTCGTCCGCCGCGCAAATAGCCATTCGCAGCCGCAGACGGTCGCCAGGTTCCACAAAAGTCAGCAGATTGGTCGACACCCCCAAACGCCCGCAGACCTCCGAAACGCGGTTAGTCCAGACCCTCGCCGATTGCCGCTCCGCCTTTGAAACGGTCATACATCCCGCGAGGGACAGAACCAACGAAAAACCCGCAGAGAGCCCAACCACTGCGGCGAGCACACTGCCTATACCCCTTCTGCGAGACACCTTGACAACTCCCCTTCTCCCTCTTTATATTCGCACTCGCGCCTAGACGGCTTCCCCGCCGCCTAATGCTTTTGTCCTATAGCCTCCAATGCCTTCGCCAACTGGTCGGGGCAAGATGTGCCACGCCCACCGCAAGGGATTCCTTTCAGCCGCTTGACGAGTTCCTCCACGGGATATCCGCGCGCAAGCGCCGCCACGCCTGCTGTATTGCCGGGGCAGCCGCCATTGAAAGCAACGGAACGGACAATGCCATCCTCCACATCGATTTCTATGGAAGACGAGCAAGTTCCCGAACAGTTCCAAACATAGTGCATCGTGTATTTCCTTCCTAAGCCGTCTCGGGCGCCAAACGGGACGAATTCTTGAGCGGAATGGTGGTCGCGACATCCTGCAGACGCATGGAGAGGATTTTCGAGACACCCTTCTCCTGCATCGTCACACCGTAAACCAGATCCGAGCCGGCAATGGTGTACTGGTTGTGCGTGATGATGAGAAATTGCGAGTGAACGAGGAAGTCCTTGAGAGCCCCCACGAAGCGCCCGATATTGGAGTCGTCCAGGGCCGCGTCCAACTCGTCGAGCAGGCAGAACGGTGCGGGCTTAATCATGAAAATGGCGAACAGGAGGCTGACTGCGGTCATCGTACGCTCGCCGCCGGAGAGGAGCGAGATGGTCTGCGGGCGTTTGCCTGGAGGACGGGCGATGACATCAATGCCGCACTCAAGCGGGTCTTCGGCATTCTGGAGGAGGACCAACTTGGCTTGACCGCCGTTGAAGAGTTTGGTGAACATCTTCTCGAAGTTGGCGTTAGCCTGGGTGAAGGTGTTCTGGAACATCTCCCCGGTTTTTGCGTTGATCTTCCGGATGAGTTCCATAATACGGGCGCGGGACTCCTGCAAGTCGGTCTCTTGGGCGCGCAGGAAGGCGTAGCGCTCTTCGTACTGTTTATACTCTTCGATAGCCACAAGGTTGACCGGACCGAGTGCCTGGATCTGGGCGTTGAGGTCGTCGACTTTCGCCTGAATCTGGGGGATGGAGGGGGGCGAACCGTTTTCCCATTCGGGGTCGGGCTCGGTCATCAGAGTAGGCTCGTCGAGAGAGTAGTCGGATCGAATGCGATCGAGAATCTGCTGGCGGCGGAGGTTGGACTCAGTCTGGTCGAGTTCGGCCTTGCCTTTGTTGTCGCGAAGGTCGTCGAAACGCTTGCGCTGAGCGGCGAGTTCGGACTCGGCTCGTTCGAGTTCGCGGGCAAGAACGAGCCGTTCGGCGCGAGCCTCTTCGATGGCGGCGTGGACGCGTTCAGACTCCTGCTTGAGGGGTTCGAGGGAAGCCTCAAGCGTGGTATTTTCGTCTTCGAGGCGGCGGATGCTTTCGTCGTAGGAGGAGATGCCGCGGGCACGCCCCTCAATGGTTCGGGCAAGCTCGTCGATGCGGGCGGCGAGGAGTTCGTCCTGCGCCTCGGCGTGCTCCTTTTGCTGGGTCATGCTTGAGACGCGAATGCGGTGTTCAGTGAGCCTCGCGGAGACCTCGTTGTAGGTATCTTCGAGGGCACGGAGACTCTCCTGTTTCTGCTCGGCGGTCTCGAAAAGGGCGTTGCGGGAGGCGATTGTCTCCTCCAGTCTGACGCGCAACTCTTCGCGCTGGCGATCCGCGTCCTGGGTCTCGGTTCCAAGTGCGGAGTTCTCGCTTTCGACGGTCTGAAGACGGGCGGCGATACGGTCAAGTTCCTGCGAGGAAGAGAGCGCGGCGCCCTCGGCCTGGGCGGCAGTATGGCGAAGGGTCTCCAGTTCACTCCGGGCGGAGGCGATTTGAGCCTTGAGTTCCTCCAGCCGTGTCAGACCGGATGCGACTCGCTCGGCAAGGGCCTTGTTGGAATTTTCCAACTGCGCCAAGGCCGCTTGAGAATCGGCGACGAATATCTTACGCGCGATTGGGGAAGAAAGCTGGCTATCAGGCATCCACACTTCTGCGTACCCATCGCCAGAGAGGTACAAACCTTTCGGCGTGACAACTGTCAACCCATGGGGGACGGAGGTGGGCAGCTCTTCCGCCAGGCAAACATTGCCCAGCAGACGCTCCCTCAATTCGCGGTACTGCGGACGGCACTCCACCAAATCCGCCAGGCGCGGCAGAGGATACGCCACCCGCGCTGGAACCGGAATTCCCTCCGACAACACCAGCCGCGCCGCCGCATCCTTTCCTCGATCGGACAACGCCCCTAGGATTCCCCTTGCCTCGTCGGGCGAACGAACCAAAAGCGCATCGAACCAAGCCCTCAGCGCGACTTCCGCCGCCAAACGCAACTCCTTCGGAATATCAAAAGCCTCGGCAAGCGGCTCAAGCGGGGCGGCCAGCGAAACGCCCAACTGCCCCGGCGACTCGACCAAAAGACGATTTCCTGCAAGATTGCTTTCCTGCGCCCCCTCCTGCTCCGCAAGCAGTTCGATTTGAGCTCGACGGGCAGCCGCGTCAGACTCCTGACTGGCCAATTGGCGGCGATCGGAGTCCAATTCCTGTCCAAGCACATCCCGCGATTCCAGCCAAACATCCAATTTGGCACTAGCCGCCTCAACTGCCTCCCGCGCCGTACGAAAACGCGAATCGGCCTCATCGTGAAGTTGTTGGCGCGAAGCAAGCGAGGCGGTCAACTGTTCCCTCTCTACGGAAAGTCTCTCCTTGCGCAAAAGCGCATCGCGCTGACGCGCTTCCAACTGCGCCAAACTGTTCTGAAGCGCGGTCGCGTCACGCTCGCACTGCATCGCCTGCTGCCGAGCCGTCTGAACCATAGCACGCGCAGAATCAATCTCCCTCTGCGTCGCCTCAAACTCAGACTTAGCCTCATCAAGCGCGGCCGTGGCTACCGCAAGTTCATCCTCCAACCGCAACTTCTGCTCCGCAAAAGAGACCTGCTGAAGCTTCAGCCCGTCAATCTGCGACTGCGTCTGGAAGATTTCCTCATTGTCCCGCTTAGCCCACTGCCGATACTCGTCGATTCGCTGAATATTGACGCGAATAATCTCGCCCGCCCGCGCATATTGCCCATCCGCTTGGGCAGACTGTTCAGAAAGCACCGCTATCCGTTCTTCTCCTGCATGAATCCGCGCATGGATTCCCCCGGAAGCCAGTTCCGACTGCGTGACAATACTTTGGGCCTCGGCAATCTGCGCCACCAAATCCTGGATAGCCAGTCTGACCACCTGTAGACGCTGATCCAAGTCCCGGATGGCACGGCGTGCCAGGAAAAGATCATAGCCCCGCAGTGCCGCGCGAAGTTCCTTATACTTGTTGGCCTTGCCCGCCTGCCGCTGCAAGGTTCCTATCTGCCGCTTGACCTCCCGGATAACATCCGCTAGGCGCAGAAGGTTTGCATCGGTCTGCTCGATTTTGCGCAGCGCATCCTTTCGGTCGGCTTTGAACTTGGTGATTCCTGCCGCCTCTTCGAACACGGCGCGTCTATCTTCCGGGCGGGAGGAAAGAATGGCATCGATCTGCCCCTGCGCCATAACGGAGTAAGAAGTTGTACCGATGCCAGTACCCATGAATAGACGCTGAATGTCCTTAAGTCGGGCAGGTTGTTTGTTGATGAAGTATTGCCCTTCACCGGTCCGGAAGACACGGCGGGTAACGGTGACTTCATCATATTCGGTGTTCAGGATTCCTTCGCAATCGGCGAATGTAATGCTGACCTCGGCCATGCCCAGGGGTTTGCGCGAGTCGGTTCCATTGAAAACGACCTCGTGCATTTTGCCGCACCGGAGGGCCGTGGGGCGCTGTTCGCCGAGCACCCAGCGGATGGCATCGGAAACATTGCTTTTGCCGCAGCCGTTGGGGCCCACAATTGCAATCATGCCAGGCTCGAAGTCGAGCCTGGTGCGGTCGGCGAAACTTTTGAAGCCTGTGACTTCGAGGGATTTGAGGTACATCGAGCCGTCAGTTGGCGGGGACCAGAGCGGTCTCTCGTTCAATCATCTTGCGCGTCTCGGTGTCTCTGGCCCGCTTGAGTGCATTTGCGAAGAGTTCGCGGGCGCAGGCGCGGGCTTTTTTTGCCTCTTCGTGCTTGCCTGCCTTGTCTAGGAGTTCGGCTATACGGCGCTCGTTTTTGGCGAGGATTGCGTCCTTAGTATAGAGAATTCCGGTTGAGGGGTCAACTGTTTCTTCGTCGCCGTTGGCTTTGAGATATTCCATGAACTTGCGGAAGGCGGCGACGGCATCGAGCCATCGGCCTTCTTTGATTGCCTGGTGGGCGCGGAGTTTGGCGACGAGGGAGTCAATCCAGGGCTGGTCTTTACCCGGGATGCCGGTTTCAAGGAGCTTGAAGGAGAGCGGGTAGTCTTCGACGAGGAAGGAGCAGTCGAGGAGGGCGAGTTTCAAGGAGTCGTAGAAGAGGTGCGTTGGGGTGATGGCGGCGTAGATCTTCTGGCCGACGGGAATGAAGCGTTTGAGGGGGTCGGTTGCGGAGGCTTTGTTTTTGGTTTCGGCTTCCGCGGGCATATAGTTGTAAATGTAGTGGCAGAAGATTTGGGCCGTGTCTTCGGTGGGAAGCCCGGCGTCAACCATCTTTTCGAGGGCGGGGGCAAGCGCGGCGCGGTCTCGTGCGTAGAGGATTTCGCACCAGACGGAGGTGATTTGGCGCAGGGAGTGGGGAAATTGCTTAGCCGGGGTGGTGAAGGCGAGATCGGCGAGCACCGTCTCGAAGAGGGGGAGTTGGTTGGTTTTCCGGGCGGTCTCGAAGAGCACGCGCAGGGCGGAGTAGAGTTGCGAATCGGGGAGGATGGCGCGGCTTTCGGGGAGGAGGCGGATGAGCACGGGCCAATCGGCTTTGAGGATATGGAGGCGAAGTTCGATTTCGCAGCGAAGGACTTCGAAGGCTGGATTTGGTACGGACTTGAGGAGGTCGAGGAGTTGTTCGGCCGCAGCGCGATCGCTGCTGCAGACGGTTAGCAGGGCGGAACGGAGTATTTTGACGGCCGTCTCGGCCGGAGCATTGGCCAATAGATGGGCGATGGTTTCACGGCGCAACTTGCTATCGTGGAGGGCGTTGGCGTCGGCGAGGAGCCATCGGTCGAGTTCAATGTCGAACTCTGGGGCGGGGATGACTTTCTTTTCGCGGAGGTCGCGGCACCATTTGACATCTTCTGCAGGGTCTTCTGCGAGGAGGTTGTGGACTGCGCCGACTGCGGCTTGCATATCCAAGGGGGGCTCGGCGACTCCGGGGCGGTCATACCCTTGGGCGTGGGCGTGAAGGATGAGGGCGCGGGCGTTGTCTGCCAAACGGCGGGATACAAAAAAGCGCAAGGCATGATCGAAGAGGACGCCGGGGGCCCGGTGCAGGTGTTTCTCCAGAAGTTCCTTTTCGATGTAGTGGACGACTTGGTCGTGGCGGCTGGGCTCCTCGTAGGCGATGGAGAGGTCGTCGAATGCTTTTTCGACCTTCGCGGCGAAGTCGATCTGGTTGCGCTCGGCGATGCGCGTGTGCCGGCGAATCTGGTAAACCAGTGCACAGCAAAGCGCCACGAACAGGGCGGGAAGAAGGATGGAATTGCGCAGTCTCATAGCGTGTTCCTTGTTGAAAGGGCGACCAACACGGGGGCAGCGCCATCGGTTCGCCGGCGAGCCGTCCCAAGTGCAATACCCCTCTATCATAACACACTTCCTCGTCTAAGACAATCCCGAAAACAGCGGAGTGCAAAGGGTTTGAGCTGGCACGGTCATACCTATCTTCCAGAGCGCTAGGTAGGCACCTTGCGCTGTCGCAGGTAGGTACGAACGGGTGTCGATCGTAGACACGAATCAATCCAGGAGATTTCCAGGTCAAGATGCCATCTGGATGAGGACAGGTTTTTCTCGACATGGCACCCATAATAAGGTATGATAATTGGCGCTCAAGCAAGGAGGTGTCTATGGCCATCAAAGAACTGACTGCTGAAACATTCCCGTCTGAAACCACTTCGGGACTGGTGCTGGTCGATTTCCACGCGACCTGGTGCGGGCCGTGCAAGATGCAAGGACCCGTGCTCGAAACGCTTGCCCCCGCTTACGAAGGACGCGTGCGCTTCGTCAAAGCCGATGTCGACCAACTGCGCGAGGCCGCCATCCAATACGGCGTGCGCAGCGTACCGACCCTCGTCCTGCTCCGGGATGGGCAGCCGGTCGAGACCCTCGTCGGCTACCAGACCGCAACGGCCCTCCAGCGCGCCCTCGATGCCGCCCTCGCCTAGAGCGTGAACTTCCCACAACAGAAACCAACCCAACCCATGACTGCCGCCGAACTCCGCAAACGCTACCTCGACTTCTTTCAATCCAAAGGCCACACCGTCATCTCAGGCGCTTCGCTTATTCCCGAGAACGACCCGACCGTACTCTTCACCACCGCCGGAATGCACCCCCTCGTGCCCTACCTGCTCGGCGAAAAACACCCCGCAGGTACACGACTGACCGATGTCCAAAAGTGCATCCGAACCGGCGACATTGACGCCGTCGGCGACGATTGCCACCTCACCTTCTTCGAAATGCTCGGCAACTGGTCCCTCGGCGACTACTTCAAGAAAGAAGCCATCAGCTGGTCCTACGAATTCCTCACACAAATCCTCGGATTCTCCCCAGACCGCCTCAGCGTCACCGTCTTCGCTGGCGATGCAGACGCCCCCCGCGACGAAGAAGCAATCGCCTGCTGGAAAGCCTGCGGCATCCCCGAATCGCGCATCCACCCCCTCCCCAAAGACGACAACTGGTGGGGCCCCGCCGGCACTACCGGCCCCTGCGGCCCAGACAGCGAAATGTTCATCGACACCGGCAAAGACCCCTGCGGCCCCGAATGCAGGCCCGGATGCCACTGCGGCAAATACCTCGAAATCTGGAACGATGTATTTATGCAGTACAACAAGACCGCAGACGGCCGCTACGAACCCCTCAAACAACACAATGTCGACACCGGAATGGGCGTCGAGAGAACCATCTGCATGCTCCAAGGGCGCAAAACCGTCTACGAGACCGAACTCTTTGCCCCGCTGATGGCGAAAATAGCCGAACTCTCCACGCTCACCCTTCCAGAAACCGAACAGATTCGCGCCAGCCGCATCATTGCTGACCATATCCGTAGCGCCGTCTTTATCCTCGGCGACCCAAAGGGTGGCGTAAAACCTGGGAACATTGGTGCCAACTATGTCCTCCGACGCTTGATTCGCCGCACCGTCCGCTACGCCAAACTCCTCGGCATCCCAACTGGCTATACCCAGCCCCTCGCCCAAACCGTCATCGACACCTATGCCGATGTCTACCCTGAACTCTTGGCCAAGCGCGGCGAGATCCTAAACGACCTCGCCACCGAGGAGAACCGCTTTGAGAAGACCCTCCACGCAGGACAAAACGAGTTCTCAAAGGTCGCGATTGCGCTCAAGAACCACGGGCAGACAACCCTCTCTGGGCGAACAGCCTTTAAGCTTTACGACACCTATGGTTTTCCCCTGGAGATGACTCAAGAGTTGGCCAAAGAACAAGGTCTCCAGGTGGATGTCCAAGGTTTTGACGAGGCGTTTAAGAAACATCAAGAACTGTCCAAAACCCTTAGTGCAGGGGCATTCAAGGCAGGGCTTGTCGACAACAGCCACGCAACAACCCTTCTGCATACGGCCACGCATTTGCTCCATGCAGCCCTGCGCCATGTATTGGGGCCGGAGGCTGTCCAGAAAGGGTCCAATATCACTCCTGAACGGCTCCGGTTTGATTTCGCACACAACGGCAAACTCACGCCCGAACAGCTCAAGGCGGTTGAGGATTATGTCAACGATGCCATTGCAAAGGCGATCCCCGTTGAACTCCAAACCATGACCTTGGAGGATGCCAAGGCTCAAGGGGCGACCGCTCTCTTCTCCGCCAAATATGGCGAGTTGGTCAAGGTCTACACCATTGGCGGGGTTTCGAAAGAAGTCTGTTGCGGGCCACACGCGAGCAACACTTCCGAATTGGTTCGTTTCCACATCAAGAAGGAAGAGGCCAGTTCGGCAGGTGTCCGACGGATAAAGGCGGTCATCGACGCCAAGTAGTTTCTATCCAGGCCGGGGTTACGCTCACGCGACTCCGGCCCTTTTCTTACCCTGAGACCTCTTATGACCAGTCTACTTTCACTCGTCGCTGTTGCGGTCTTTTTCGTCCTACTGCTGGGAATTGCTGCTTGGGGACTTCGCCGCACGGGGACGGTACATGACTTCTTTCTCGGTGGGCGGACGCTTGGCCCTTGGATTCTCGCAATATCCTATGGAGCGGCCTACTTCAGCGCGGTCATATTCGTGGGATTCGCGGGTCAGTTCGGGTGGAAGTTCGGGCTACAGGCGTTATGGGTCGGGGTTGCCAATGCGGTCATTGGGGGCGGATTGGCGTGGCTGGTGCTCGGTCGCCGAACGAGGCGAATGACGCATAACCTCCAGGCTATGACCATACCCGAATTCTTCTCGGCCCGGTACACCTCGAATGGGCTCAAGTTGCTCTCTGCCGCCATCATTTTCGTCTTTCTCATTCCCTACACGGCATCCGTCTTCAAGGGGCTGGCGCACCTATTCCAGATTGTGCTGGGCGCCAATGTTCCCTTCCCTGCTGTGCTTGCCGTCATCACGGGATTCAGTTTCCTCTATGTCACATTCGGCGGCTACAAGGCCATCGCTCGAATCGACTTCATCCTTGGAGGGGTGATTCTACTAGGCTCGCTTACCATGCTGCTGATGTTGTTGAACCATTTCGGCGGCCTCTCCGAGGTGCTTCACCGCATCCCTGCCAGACTTGCCGACCGCGTGGCATTGTCCCCTCAAGCCCCCCTGCATATCTCCAAGCCGCCGGCCTATGTGCTTCCCGCCGTGGTTTTTATGACCTCGTTTGGCGTTTGGGGACTCCCTCAAATGCTTCACAAGTTCTACGCCATCAAGGACGAACGGGAGATTACGCGCGGTGCCATCATCACCACCCTCTTCGCACTTGTCATCGGCGGGGCGGCCTACCTCACGGGAGCAATGAGCCATCTGATGCCGGAGACTCTTGCCGATGGAACCGCCTATCCAGCCCTCAAGAATCTGGCCAATGGCGTTCACAGCATCGACTTCGATAAACTGGTTCCCGACCTCATCCGCGCCGTCCTGCCGCGCCCGATGCTTCTGCTGATTCTCCTGCTGGTTCTCTCGGCATCCCTCTCGACCCTCAGTTCCCTGGTGCTCGTCTCGGCATCGGCTATCTCCATCGACCTCTACAAGGGCTACCTCAATCCCAACGCCTCCGAAAAGACAACCCTCCGCTTGATGCGGTTGCTCTGCGGGCTCTTCATTCTCTGCGCCTTTCTGTTGACCCTGCACCAGCCCAGTTGGATAGTCACCCTTATGTCGCTCTCGTGGGGTGCCGTCGCCGGAGCCTTTCTCGCCCCCTACCTCTACGGTCTCTACAACCGGCGGGCAACCAAGACAGGAGCCTATGTCGCCATGTTCTGTGGACTGGTAGTCTGCAATGGCGGCTACCTGCTCGTGGCGAGCCTGATGGGACGCCCCCAAGACCAAGCCCTCTCGCCCGTGCTCGCCAGCGCCGCTATGGTCATACCCCTCCTAGCCATGCCCCTTGCCGATTCATTTGCCCGCAAGCCTTCGAAGGAAACCATCGACCGCGCATTCCGTTGATCTTTCTCCAACAAGATTGGCTAGACTCTAGGCGTTTTCCCCCTTGACTGCGCACGCAAGCCGCAAAGCACCGCGCCCTGGGACAAGATAGCATTCTCACCAGACTCCTCACTGCACCTTGCTCCAACAGGTGTCCATCCTTTCCCCGACACCTAACAATCTATCGATACAACAGATAGCAACCTCCGGCTCCAAAAGATTGCAACGAACAGCCCCCCAAGATTAATTCGCAACAGCCTTCAGCAACCCCTCCAGAACCGCCTCGCTCGCATACTGACCAGCCGGGACAAACCATTCCCGCAAAGCCAACCGCTCCCCGAGCTTGGGATCCTCCCCGCGCATCAAAGACGCCAATCTCTCCCTTACATCTTCCACCGAAGCGGCGGCATAGTAGGTCGCACGAAGCCGTTGACCAAACTCCGAGTAAGGCACCTCGCTCTCGCGGTTCAAATCTATCACCGGAGCCCCAGACGGCAAATACTCTGCCAAAAAACTCTCTCCGTCTGTGACCAAACAATTCGACGAGCGCAACAGATCGAAATAATCCCCATCCGTCCAAACCGCACCAATCCGACGCCAGCGCTCCAAATAAGCAAGCCACCCGCTCTCGGACATCAATCCCGTGCGCACCACCTGACTAGCCAATGCCGGATGAGGCATAAACACCCATCCAATTCCCTCCACCGACTCCGCCAGCTCAATCATACCCCGCCACATCACATCAAACCGACCATGCGCGCCAAAACCGAAAAACGAAAACGACGGCGCGTAAATAGTCCGATAGTCCCCAGGTTTCCAGCACGCATCCATCGGCTTTGCCGGTTCCCGGTATACATCCAACTTGGGCCAACCAACCGGTATCACCGCACCGTCAGACAATGGCGAATAGCGCAAAATCTTCCTCCGGCTATCCTCTGATTCGCAAAAGAAACGCCACAACATCCCCACAAACTCCCCAGTATAATAGTACGCCGCAGTGTCCCGAAGCGAAATCGTATAGTGCACATAACACGGCAACGCAAAGCGGGAAAGCCCCAACATCCGGGACATTCCGAGGAACGGCTCCTGGACAAACACCACATCCACACCCACCAACCGAAGCGCCTCATCCAGCCCCTCGACAGAAACCACTTCCGCATTCGAATCGAATCCCCGGAAGAAACGAAGCCCATCGGCAAGCTCCTCATCCGCTACCCCATGGATTCCCCGAAGCAGGAAGATTCGCACCTTAAACGCCCCATGTGTCGCAAACACCCGCCACAAAGCCACATTCCATTTTGCCCTCTGGGTGACTAGAAACGCTAGCTCCAACCGATTACCCTTCGCGACCTTCCTCCGAACCCGTGACAGAGTCTTCTCATGCAAACCTCTTACCCGCTTCGAGGCATGGCAAACGCCCCTCATCCGCCAACGCCGTCGAACCGCATCACGCCCAGCCTTTGTGCGGCACAAGCCAGCCAAAAGATGCCCAACGACCGAACAAATTCGAGAAAACAAGGGCACCTTTCCCGAACCTCCAAACCTCAAATCAGACCATAAAGGGCGCAACCACACTCCTCGTGGCAGCCCTACCGGCCGCAAACGCCCGTATATTCAAATCCAGCAGTTTAGCGGGAATGCGCCCCCTCATCACCTCCAACCACAGCTCCTCCGGGAACGCCAGAAAACGCGACACCGCTCCAGCCATCACCATGTTCATACAACGCGAATTACCCATATCACACTCGGCAATGCGCTGGGCAGGAACCATCAGCAGACCGGGGAAAGAACGCACCAACTCACCATCCAAATCCTCCACATCCGCCTTCTGCCCAGTTGAAACCGTAATTGGCATGAGATAGAGGTCATTCACCAAAACTCGAGCCTGAGGACGGACCAAATGCTTCCAACGCAACGCCTCAAGTTTGTCGAACGAAACCAGAATATCGCTGGTTCCGTCGGCGATGATTGGGGAGCAGACCCGCTCACCGAAACGAACCTGGGAAATCACCGACCCACCGCGCTGCGCCATTCCGTGGATTTCGCTCTTCTTGACATCCAGACCAGCCGCCATCGCGACTTTGGCCAAAATATCGCTCGTCAACAAAGTTCCCTGCCCGCCGACCCCAACAAGAGAAATATTCGTCGTCATCGCTATCGCACCTGTGAAATCGCGCTAAACTTGCAAACCTGCCGGCAAAGTGTACACCCCGAGCAGTGCTGCGGGTCAATCGATGCCTGCCGCCGACCATTGGGAAGCGTCTTGCCCAAGACAATGGCTGGGCATCCCAATTTAAAACACTGCCCGCAGGCTCGACATTCTCCGGTCACCGCGCACAGGTGTGCATGCGTCAACTTGGCATTTACCAAACAGGGGCCTCGGACAATCACCACCGAAGGCTCCGGCGCATCCAATTCCTCCGCCAATACGCGTTCCAACTCGGCCAAGTCCCACGCACCCACTGTTTGCACGCGCCGAACCCCAAGCGCACGGGATAACTCGGCAATCTTGACCGCGACTGCCGGTTCACCAAGGATGGTCTTGCCCGATCCTGGATTGTCCTGGTGCCCGGTCATGCCTGTAATGGAGTTATCCGAAACAATCACAGTCAAGGGACTCTTGTTGTACACCACATCCATTAGTCCCGTCACGCCAGAATGGAAGAAGGTAGAATCGCCGAGGAATGCGGCCACACGCCCAGTCTTCCCCGCCTTGAGCATACCGTGTCCGCACCCGATGGAGGCCCCCATGCAAATCGTACTGTCGATTGCCGACAATGGCGGCAAGGCTCCCAAAGTATAGCAACCGATATCGCTGGTCACCGTTGCTCCGAGTTTGCGGAGCGTATAGTAGACCCCGCGATGGCTACACCCGGCACACAAGACGGGAGGGCGCGGTGGAAGCGGTTTGTCATAATGAGGCACGGTCTGGGGAACCGCTTCGCCTAACACCTCCGCACGCAGCGCCGCCACGCGGTCAAGATTCAACTCCATCATAGAGAGGTCTGTCTGGTGCTCAATTGTCTTGATTCCCAGCGCGCGAATCTGTTCCTCCACGATGGGGTCCAACTCTTCTATCACCAAAAGGCGCTTGACCGATGCGGCAAAGTCAACTAGTAGTTTAGGGGACAATGGCTGGCTGACACCCAGTTTGAGAACTGAATACTCCGGGAAGATTTCCTTTGCCAATTGGTAGGCGATGCCTGACGCGACAATGCCCAAATCGTCCTTGCCGCGCTCAATGCGATTAAAGGGTGAGTGTTCAGCAAAGTCACGCATCTTCGCCAAACGCTCTTCTGCGGCGTACCGCATGGGGCGGGCGTAAAGTGGCATCGATACATTGCGAGAGATATTCTTCTCGTAGGGCTTTGGCGGCACTTCGCCCCGGGCGAAGTCATCCCCCAGTTCGACCGGCGTGGAAGTGTGGGCAATGCGGGTAGTCAAGCGGATAAAGACGGGCGCTCCAATCGTCTCGGAAACCTCGAAGGCGGCGCAGGTCATATCGTAGGCTTCCTGGCTATCGGCAGGTTCGAAGAGGAGGCTTTTCGCGAACTTGACCAGGTTGCGGGAATCCTGCTCATTCTGGGAACTGTGCATACCCGGGTCGTCGGCAACGCAAATGACCATACCGCCATAGGCCCCGACATAGGTGTAGGTCATTATGGGGTCGAGGGCGACATTGAGCCCTACATGCTTCATCGCCGCAAGGGAACGGGCCCCGTACATGGATGCCCCTATGGCGACCTCGACCGCGACTTTCTCGTTGGGCGACCATTCGCAGGCAATTTCTCCCTTGAACTTGGCGATATTCTCAAGAATCTCGGTCGAAGGGGTTCCCGGATAGGCGGCTGCAACCTTGCAACCTGCGCGATAGGCGCCGCAGGCAATGGCCTCATTGGCCGAAAGCAGTTTCTTCATTGTCCGACTTGCTCCTCAACGGCAACACCGCACCAAAGCAGGCGCGATGCCGATGTACGATGCCGGTGTCAATTTCAGCAAACGGTTTTTATCCGGCTGGGGAATATCGAGGCTTTCGATGAAGCCTCGCATCGCCTCTTTGGTCATCCGCTGCCCGCGCGTAAAGGCCTTGAGTTTTTCGTAGGGTTCGGGAATGCCATACAAGCGCATAACAGTCTGAATGGGTTCCGCGAGCACCTCCCAGGCGCCATCGAGATCTTCGAGCATCACATCCGGGGAGGGCTCGATACGGGAAAGTCCGCGCAAGGTCGAGGCGCAGGCAATCAAGCTGTAGGCGAATGCCGAGCCGACATTGCGGATAACGGTCGAGTCGGTCAAGTCGCGCTGCAATCGCGAAATTGGCAACTTGCGCGCCAGATGGGCGAAAAGGGCATTGGCCACGCCGAGGTTGCCTTCCGAGTTCTCGAAGTCTATGGGGTTGACCTTGTGGGGCATAGTCGAGGAACCGACCTCGCCCTTGACTACGCGCTGTTTGATATAGCGCATGGAGATGTATGACCAAATATCGCGGTCAAGATCGATCAAAACGGTATTCCACCTCTGGAACGCATCGAAAAGTTCCGCCATCCCATCGTGGTTCTCTATCTGGGTGGTAAGCGGATTCTGCGTCATTCCGAACGAGGCGATTACCTTGGCGGCGAACTTCTTCCAATCCACCTTGGGGCAGGCAACCGCATGGGCGTTGTAATTGCCGACAGCACCGCTCATCTTGGCCAAGAACGGGACGGCGTCGAGGGCTTTTCCCTGACGGCGCAGGCGCAAGACATGGACGGCTATTTCCTTGCCCAAGGTCGTAGGGGAAGCAGGTTGCCCGTGCGTCCGGGCGAGCATCGGCATCTTTGCAGCGGTCTTCGCCAACTGCTCCAACTCATCTGCGACCTGATTCTGCGCTTTGCGGAGGATGCCAAGCCCATCGCGGAGCATCAACGCATGGGCCATGTTATTGATATCCTCCGAGGTGCAGGCGAAGTGGATGAACTCCCCTTCCTTGACCAATCCCATCGCCTCGAACTTCTCGCGAATGAAATACTCGACCGCCTTGACATCGTGGCGCGTGACGGACTCAATCTCCTTCACTCGACGCGCATCGTCGAGACCGAAGTTATCGGCAATCGCCTGTATGGCCTGCCGGGTCTTGGCCGGGGGATTCTTCAGGAAAACGAACTCCTTCTCGGCCGCCAACGCGAGAAACCAGGCGATTTCGACACGCACACGGCGGTGCACAAGTCCGTATTCGGAGAAGATTTCACGAAGCGCCGCGGTCTTCGAGGCATACCGGCCATCAATCGGCGCAATCGCGGTCAACTCATCAAGGGGAATGGTCACATCAGTCTGCATAGTGGAAGTCCGTTGCTTACGAACCGGGATGGACAAAAGGCTCGCCCGCCTTGCACATTGGACAATCAACAGGCTCCCAAACCTCCGGAGCCATCTGGAGAAGGGAGAAAGTCGGGTAGTCGAACTTGGCGTTGCCGGCGCTGCGATCGACCAAGACCAGCACGGCGGCAACCTCTGCACCAGCGGCTTTGACAATGTCGATGGTTTCCTGAACGCGTCCGCCGCGAGTGATGACATCCTCTGCGACGACATATCGCTTCCCGGATTCCAGTTTGAAGCGACGCATCACCAACGCCCCGTCGGCCTTCTCGGCAAAGAGACATTGGGTGTCGAGCGCGCGGGCTACCTCGTGCCCGACAAGAATTCCGCCAAGGGCGGGCGAAACCACCCCGTCGACCGGGCCGATATCCATCCGCGCCCTCATCCGGCAAACCAGTTCATCACAGAGGCGTTGGGCGTGGCGTGGCCATTTCAGCACATTGGCGCACTGGAAAAAGCGGTTGGAGTGGAGTTTGGACCTAAGTTCGAAATGCCCTGAAAGCAACGCACCCGTCGCTTCAAGAGTTGCCAATACTTCCTGGTCAGTCATAACAATGCCTTGGGAATAGGGATGAATTACTGGATGTCCGAATGATACGCTTGAAGGGACTTGACGCCACCCAAAGAGTCGCGCGCGGCCTTGATTCCCTGCGCACTGGCGCAAGCGGCGGCCAGCGTCGTCAAGTAGGGAATCCGATACTTGATGGCGCTCTTACGGATCGACGCGTCATCGGCTCGCGCATCCCGCCGGCCCGAAGGCGTATTGACGACCAGAGCAACCTGACGGTTGACGATCAAGTCGAGCACATTCGGACGCCCTTGGCCGATTTTCGCCACCGAGGCGGCCTGGATACCGTGCCCCTGAAGCCAAAGCGCCGTGCCCTCCGTGGCAAAAATCTTGTAGCCCAAATCGGCAAACGCCTTGGCCGCCTTGGCCGCCGCCTCACGCTTCTCTGAGAGGGAGAACAAAACCGCTTCGCCGCCCGTAGGCAGACATGCGTTGGCGGCCTCCTGCGACTTGAAATAGGCCAATCCAAATGAGTCGGCCATACCCAACACCTCGCCCGTTGAACGCATTTCCGGCCCCAGAACGGGATCCACTTCCGGGAACTTGTCAAACGGGAAGACCGCCTCCTTCACGCCAAAGTGGGGAATCTTTCGGTCGTGCAACCCAAGGTCGCTCAGTTTTGCCCCCATCATCAGTCGGGTGGCCGCCCGCGCCATCTGAATGTCACAAACCTTCGAAACCAACGGAACCGTCCGGGAGGCGCGAGGATTGGCCTCAAGCACATAAACCTTGCCCTTCTCGATGGCGTACTGCATATTCATCAGACCAACCACCTTCAGTGCCTGGGCAATCTTGCGCGTATACTCTCGGATGGTCGCCAGATGTGCCTCGTCAATCGTGACAGGAGGAATCACGCAAGCCGAATCCCCCGAATGGACGCCCGCCAGTTCAATGTGCTCCATCACCGCCGGGATGTACACATCCTGCCCGTCCGACAGCGCATCCGCCTCGCACTCCAGAGCCTCCTGGAGGAAGCGGTCGAGAAGCAGAGGACGGTCGGGAGTCACCCCGACGGCCGCATCGACATATTCCCGTAGCATCTGCTCGTCGTAAATCACCTCCATGCCGCGTCCACCAAGCACAAATGAAGGGCGAATCATCAACGGATAGCCAATCTCCCCGGCGGCCTTCAAGGCCTCGTCCAAATCAACCGCCATGCGCGACTCAGGCATCGGAATACCCAGTTTGTCCATCATATGCCGGAAGATATCGCGATCCTCCGCCGCATCAATCGAATCAATGGAAGTGCCAAGAATCTTGACCCCGTTCTCGCTCAATTCACGGGCAATATTCAACGGCGTCTGACCGCCAAACTGGACAATGACCCCGTCCGGCTTCTCCTGCTCGTAGATCTGCAGCACATCCTCCGCCGTGACGGGCTCGAAGTAGAGACGGTCTGAAGTGTCATAGTCCGTGGAGACCGTCTCTGGGTTGCAGTTGACCATAATCGTCTCGCACCCAGCATCGCGCAATGCAAAGGCAGCATGGACACAACAATAGTCGAACTCAATCCCCTGCCCAATACGGTTGGGGCCTCCCCCGAGAATCATGATTTTTCGCTTGCCGGTCGTGACTGGAACCTCATTGGCGTCACTGTTGTAGGTCGAATAGTAATAGGCCTTGTCCTTGACGCCAGAGACCGGAACAGGATGCCAGGTTTCGCGAACCCCCAATTCCATCCGGCGTTGGCGAATCGCCCGCTCCTTCAGCCCCAAGATTTGAGCCAGATAACGGTCGGAGAATCCATCCTTCTTGGCCTGAACCAAAAGTTTGTCGGAAGGCATCTGCCCCTTGGTCTCCAGCAAATCCTCCTCCAACTCGACCAACTCGCGCATCTGCTGCAGGAACCAAACCTTGATGGAGGTCAGTTGATGGAGTTGCTCGTTGGTCGCGCCTTTCCGGATTGCCTCATAGAGGAGGAATTGCCGCTCGCTTGTCGGAATGCGGAGTTTATCTAGGAGTTGCTGAAGCGACAGTTTGTTGAAATTCTTGGCAAATCCGAGTCCTGTTCTCCCCTTTTCCAGCGCGCGAATAGCCTTCTGGAAGGTCTCTTTGTAGGTCTTGCCTATGGACATGACCTCACCGACCGCGCGCATTTGCGTGCCAAGTTTGTCCTCCACCCCACGGAACTTCTCGAACGCCCAGCGGGCAAACTTCAGGACAATATAGTCGCCAGACGGGGTGTACTTCTCCAGCGTGCCGTCGCGCCAATAGGGGATTTCATCAAGCGTCATACCGCTGGCGAGTTTGGCGGATATGAGGGCAATCGGGAAACCGGTGGCCTTGGAAGCCAGCGCTGAGGAGCGGGAAGTACGGGGATTGATTTCGATGATGACGATGCGATCGGAGACCGGGTCGTGAGCGAACTGGACATTTGTTCCGCCGATGACGCCAATCGACTCGACGATGCGGAAAGCCTGGTCGCGCAGACGGTCTTGAACATCCTGACTGATGGTCAACATTGGCGCGGAGCAGAAGGAGTCGCCCGTATGAACGCCCATCGGATCGATGTTCTCAATCATACAGATGGCGATCATCTGGTTCTTGGCGTCACGGACGACTTCGACCTCCAACTCCTCCCACCCAAGCACGGACTCCTCGATAAGGCATTGCCCCGTCAAAGACGCCTGAAGCCCTCGGGAGACGATTGTCCGCAGTTCCTCGACATTGTACACCAGCCCGCCGCCGGTTCCGCCCATTGTGTAAGCCGGGCGAACCACCACTGGATACCCCAACTTGCTGGCGACCTGTTCGGCGTGTTCGACCGTATAGGTAATCTCGCTGTGCGGCATTCCGATGCCCAATTTGGCCATCGTCTCCTTGAAAATCTCGCGGTCTTCCCCCCGCTCGATGGCATCGAGGTTGACGCCTATCACCTTGACTCCGTATTTGTCCAAAACGCCGGCCTTCGCCAGTTCGAGGGAAAGGTTCAACCCGGACTGGCCGCCCAAATTAGGGAGCAGGGCATCAGGGCGCTCCTTCTCGATGATTTGCGTCAGGCGTTCGAGGTTGAGCGGCTCGATATAGGTCGCGTCTGCCATGACGGGGTCGGTCATGATGGTCGCCGGGTTAGAGTTGACCAGCACAATCTGATACCCGCATTCCCTCAAGGCTTTACAGGCCTGCGTGCCGGAATAGTCGAATTCGCACGCCTGCCCGATGACAATTGGACCGGAACCGATAATCATTACCTTGTGGATGTCTTGACGCGTCATGGAGAAAAAGCCTTTCCGCTAAACGGTGTATACTGCCCGATAGAATAACACAATCCGCCCGCCCTGTCGAGACGGAACACCCCAACCCGCAGCTTTTCATCGGAAAAACCGATATTCTGCATACCAAACGGGAACCTCGCGCCCTCGCACGGGGTTCCCTAAGGCCTAGTGTCTAGGGGGGAGACTACCCTATGGACAGCATGGCGTCGATAGCCTTCCGGGCCCGTTCGGCCATCTTCGGCTGCACCTGAACGGGCGTCTGCAAGGTCTCCAGCGCCCTCAAGAGTTTCTCGGGCGTGGTCTTCTTCATATTGGGGCAGACCATATCGTCCCGAACGGGGTAGAACCGCTTGGCGGGGTTCTCGCGCTGAAGACGATGCAGGATGCCGACCTCCGTTCCAACTAGGTACGCCTGCACACTGCTTTCGCGCGCTTCACGGCACATTTCGCCGGTTGAGAGAACAAAGTCGGCCGCATCGCGAATGTCTTTCGGGCACTCGGGATGAACCATCAACTTGGCCTCCGGATGGGCGGCTTTCGCAGCAGACACCAGTGCCGGCGTCAAGCGGGCATGGGTGGGACAATATCCCGGCCAGAGGATGAACTCAGTCCCAATGCGAGCGGCTGTAAATCCGCCCAAATGGCGGTCGGGCACGAATACAATCCGATCCCCTGCATCAATATAGTGCTTGGCTACGCGATAGGCGTTGGAGGAGGTGCAGCAACAATCGCACTCGGCCTTGACCTCCAGCGAGGAGTTGACATAACAGAGGATTTTCCGATCTGGATACTTCTCCCGAAGCGCTCTGACATCTGCCCCGGTAATCATATCGGCCATCGGGCATCCCGCCGTCGCGTCCGGCATAATAACCAACTTTCCGGGATTGAGCGCGGCGGCGGTCTCTGCCATAAAGGTCACGCCGCAAAAGACGATGACCGGATTCTCAAGCGCCGCCGCCTTGCGCGCCAACTCCAACGAATCGCCCGTGAAGTCGGCCAAATCCTGCACTTCCGGTCTTTGGTAGTTGTGGGCGAGAATGACGGCTTGGCGCTCGGTCTTGAGCCGGGCAATATCTTCTGCTATGGAACTCATTGCGGCTGTTTCGCTCCGAGGGTGTCGGCATAGATACCATTGAGAGCCTGGAGATAGGCGAGAATGGCGGATTCAACAATATCGGTGGCCAAGCCGCGCCCGGTATGCACACGGCCCGTTCCCAGGTCGCGAACACGGACGGAGGTGGAGCCTTGCGCCTCTCGTCCCTCGGTGACCGCGGAGATGTTGAAACGCTCCAGGCGCACCTTGAGTTTGCAAATGGCGTTGATGGCGCGGAACGAGGCGTCGATGGGACCGTCGCCCAGCGCAACCTCCTCGAAGACTTTGCCGTCTTCCCGCACGATGCGGACGGTACTCGTCGGCGTGATGACATTGCCGGCCTGTACGGAGAAGCGTTCCAGCCGGATGTGCTCGGGGATAGTGGTTTCGTGGCCGTGCGCCAGCGCCTCGATATCGGCGTCGTCAATCACCTTTTTGCGGTCCGCCAAAGCCTTGAACTTGGCGAATGCGGCGGCAATCTGCTCGTCGGAGAGGTGGAATCCGAGGTCTTCGAGGCGCTGCTCGAAGGCATGGCGCCCGGAATGTTTGCCCAAAACCATCTGCGTGCGGGAGATGCCGATGGACTCAGGCGTCATAATCTCATAAGTGGAGGCGTTGGCCATAACGCCGTGCTGATGGATGCCGGATTCGTGGGCAAACGCGTTCTTTCCGACAATCGCCTTGTTGGGCTGGACGCTGACGCCGGTGACATTCTGGACGCAACGGCTGGCGGCGTAGATTTTGGTCGTGTCGAGCCCGACATCCAACGCTTCGAAGAGGTCGTGCCGGGTCTTGACGATCATGGCAATCTCTTCGATGGCGGCGTTACCCGCGCGCTCGCCAATGCCGTTGATGGTGCATTCCGCCTGCTGGGCTCCGGCCTTGAGGGCGGCGACGGTATTGGCAACCGCCAACCCCAAGTCGTTGTGGCAATGGATGGCCAGGCTTGCCTTATCGGCGTTGGGCACGCGTTCGAGGACATCGCGAATCATCGCGCCCATCTCGTCGGGGGTGGAGTAGCCGACGGTGTCCGGCAGGTTCACGACGCTTGCGCCGGCCTTGATGACCGCCTCGACCACCCGATTGCGGAAGTCCGGTTCCGTGCGGGTCGCATCTTCGAGGGAGAATTGGATTTCAGGGCAGAGGTTGCGCGCGTAGGCGACCATACGCACGGCGCGTTCGACGACCTCCTCCTTGGTCATCTTCAGTTTGTACTGGCGATGCAGGGGCGATGTCGCCAAAAAGACATGGATACGCGGATGCGCGGCGCAGGAGACCGCGCCCCATGCGGCATCGATATCCTTCTCCAGAGCACGAGCGAGGCTAGCCACGCTTGCCTGCTTGACCTGTCCGGCTATGGCCTTGACGGATTCGAAGTCGCCGGGCGAGGAGATGGCAAAACCGGCCTCGATTACATCGACCTTGAGAAGTTCCAACTGTTCCGCCACAAGCAGTTTGTCGCGAAGGTTCATCGAACAGCCAGGGGCCTGCTCGCCGTCGCGAAGGGTCGTGTCGAAAAAGCGAATCTTTCTCTTCTGCTGCGTCATCAATGATCTCCTAATACTTTAGGCGTCGCGGAAAAGTATACCAAAACGGAACGGAATCGCACAAGGAAAACGCGCGGATGCAGCAGACTTCCTGTTTTCGCCGAATCCCGCTGCCGCAAGGCCTGAAAGAAGATTGGCAGCGACGGAGGCGATTAGTTGGCACCTGTCGGCGGCAGAGGTGGACACCGCTTTATCTGCGACCTGCCTATCTTACGGACACTGAGGTTCCAACCTGCCGCTCCCTGCGCCCCAGCACTTGAAAGAACCACTATTCCATAACGCTTTTACCCTGCTTCCCTCCTAAACCTGAAGAAGCGGTTGCGCCGCCCATTGCCACAAAATAATCCCCCGTGCGCCGGCGTCTTTTCGGCCGCCGCGCGGCACAATCTTGTCTACACAAGATTTCTCGTCCCTAATCTATGGCGCATACTCCCTGTACACACGCTTGTGACTGGCAGACAATCCACGCCAAAGCCCCCAGCCCCCACCCCAAACGCCACGAACACCCACGAACTACCAAGCCATCTGCAAGCCACTCCGGTGCGACACCTTTGCCCGCTCAAAGAGACGGGAAGGCTCCCGCACACTCGGTCGCCGACCTCTCTGATTGGCTCGGCGACCGAGGCCTCAGGCACCGAGGCTCGGATGGTGATGAAAAGTCTCTACACGCCCACTCCAAACGCCTTCTTCGGGAAGGAGGGTGCCGGGCAGACGAGCGCTTGGTAGGTTTGACGCGAATCGTTCTCGCCCCCATTCCCCCACCATCGGGAAAGAAGCCCCGGAAGACAATGCTTCCCGATGCAATCGAGACCGATTCGCCTATTTTGAGCCGTGCGCTTGAGCAGAATTAGCCCTGATGAATGGCTAGTACAGCAGGAAAAGCAAGCCCTCAAAAAAGGCCTCGAAACAGCCCAAATCAGGGGCGCGGTAGCGTTGGCGCGGCTTCCCTAGTAGGTCGACAGCCCCCTCCATCCACGGCAAAAGCATCCCCTTGTCGATTGCCGGAGACGCGCTCGAAAGCGTGTAATCCTGCCGGGCCACATTCTTGAAGCAAGGGTTCCCCTGCCACCCACCTTTGTCATATTTGACAGTCAAATCGACCAGATTGTTGGTGAATACGGACTTGACATTGGCATAATCGTTGGAAGCGGATCCTTCGCGGAAGTTGCCGAAAAAGATGGAATTGCGAACAATTCCCTTCAGAATGCAGACCGTGGGAACATCATCCGCCGATGAGCGGTTGAAGGCAATGGTGCAGTTCTCGGTGACGGGGGAACCGTCCACCTGGCAAAACCCGGCTGTCTGGGGAATATTGCCACGACCGGTGAAGAATCCTTTGCCAATATTGTCCGCAATGAGGCAATTCCGAAGGATGGCTTTGCCGTTAACCGTGACAAACGGAAGACCGTATCGATCGGCGGTGCCGTTGCCAATAATCCGCGAGTGCGTCAAGATTGCATTGCCGCTGACATAAACCAACCCGTTGTAACGGTTGTTGACAGCGCTATTGAAGGTTGAAGCGTTGCCGCGAATGAGAAGATTAGAGGCAACGCCGCTACCGGTTACCGTCAAAACGACGCCCTCGTTCAACTCTCCGCCGACATTTCGTTCAAAGACCGTATCGCCGAGGAAGCCCCCATTCATATAGACGGCACCGCCGGAAATGCTATTGGTGGTATCTGCAATCCGGCAATCACAAACGCTTCCGCTGTTGAGGCAGATGACCGCGCCATTCCCTCCCGAAAGAGTTCCTGTGTTTGAGAGAGTACAGCCAGAAAGGGAGGCGTTGGGGTTTTGAATATGGGCGATTCGCACGATACCGTCGCCCTTAATAGAGGTCTGATTACGCCCGCCCCAAGGATTTTGACGGGGGTCAGCACGGATAGGGACTGTCCAAGCGTATAGTTGCCAGCGGCGATATGCAGTTCGCAGGAACACTCGGGAGTGGTGCACAGCGCCGCGTAGGCATCCTCTATTTGATGGGCTTTCGGGTGTATTGTAGGGTGGAATGTTGGCGCCCTTGGGGTCGGCGTAGCAGATTCTCGGCTTGACTTCGACGTTCGGGCGGTACTCCTGCGTCTGGCTTCCATCGCCAACGGAGAGTTCGAGGGGGTGGGTTCCGAGAGGCACTTGGCACTCAAGGACTGGCTCGGTAGAGATGTGGGCTCCGTCGAGTTTCCAGAGGATTTCGGGCGTGTCGCAACCACATACGAG
>JAXFQS010000078.1:0-4217 GCA_034178815.1 Kiritimatiellia bacterium
GCACGCGTCAGAAACTCCGCGTTCGAACCACCCCCATCAAAAAGCCCATTCCGCGCGCATCCAACATCCCCGACCACAACCAGACGCGCCGCCTTGTAAGCCAAACTCCCCACATCGCCTTTACCATGTTCCACCGCCCAAGCCAACCAACCGCCATCAGGCGTCGTCAACAACGGATCCCCCTCTCCCGAACGCCAATTCCCCGCAGAAGGTTCCCTCCTGATAGGCACAATCAGACGCGGCGACGCCAGTACCACAGCCCCGCCGCCCCTCCCAAAAGCAATCGGATGAACACCCCAATCCACAGCAACCTGCTCCCTCCCCGAAAGCGTACGCCCCGTCACCACAGGTTGATTCCCCAGCCGCACATTCCAGCCCGCGAGCCACCCCGGTTGCACCACAGGAGACGCCAAAAACAACACCCGCCCGCCACGCGCAAAGAAATCCTCCAGCCACCGCTCCTCCTCCGCAGTAAACACCGCATTTCCACCAGCCACAACCAGCACATCGCAATCCTCCGGCACCCCGCGCTCCTGCACCAGATCCAAGTTCCGAATCGAGAACCCGCGGCGCCGCAACTCACGGGCGAAAGACGAGCAGCCAAGCCAACCATCGTAGTCGTCGAAAGCACTCTCCCCGTGCCCCTTGAGCCAGCGAATCTGAGTCGAAACATTGCGCACCAGCCGCATCAAAGCAACCGTGCAGGCCGAGCGCATCCGACCAGCATTCTGGAACGGAACCGTCACCGAGCGACGACCGTATTGAAGCACGATCGACCCCGGAACCGCGCCATCCTTCGCCATACGGGCTGCCTGCGCGACATCGCGATGGGGGTCAACCTGGCGGATGACAACCAATGCCCCGGCCACATCCCTCGAGGCATTTCTCAACTGGCGAAGAAACCTGCCCGCGGTTCGGCAGGATGGGTTGGATTCGGGTATGTAGATGGTTGCGACCAGTTCCCCTTCTGTCTCGGCCAAGAGGTCGGTCAGTTGGCGTGGGAAGGGGCGATTGGTTGCTTGGTCAAAGGCCAGTGTGATGTCGACCTTGGCGGCGATGAGTGCCAAGATTCCGGCGAAAATGGTAGCCAGCAAGGCGGTTGAAGCAAGGAACCACGCATAGCGGCGGGGTGTCAGATTGGATGGTGCGCCCATATCAGAGTCGCCCCCTCAGTATCAAACATTCGTACCGCACGATGGTGTATCTCAGGAGGAGGCTGGCGAGCAGGAGCGTGCAGAGTGGATGGGTTAGATGGAGCAGTCCGGTGCCTGCGTCGCCGAGTTGCGCATAGGGGGAGAACCACTCGATTCGTGCCAAGCTGTCGGGGAACCAGGTTGGCAGGATCTGACCTGCGGCAAGGGGCAGCCCGCAGCAGATGACCAAGGCTGCGGCGGTGCAGGCGGAGCGGCTTTTGAAGAGGAGGGAGACGAGCAGGACGATGGCGGCAAGGAGGGCGCAGGCGGTTCCGAGGAGCAGGGCGTCGGCGCCCCAGCAGAGCCACGAGCCGCATACCAGCCGTTGGGAGCCGAATCGGGGCAGAATAAGCAGGGGAACCGTCAGGGACAAGGCCATCTGGAGGTGGAGGAATGCGACGAGCGGGAGGTATTTGGAAAGTACGATTTGGCCGGATGGGATGGCAGTCGAGGCCATCAATTCGCTCAATCCGCTTTCACGGTCGAAGCAGAAGCATTGGGAGGCAAGGAGGGCGGCGGAGAGGGCGAGGGCTGGCAAGAGGGCGGTAGACCAGAGGACTGCCATCGGGTCTATTTGCCCGGTTTGGGTGATCTTCTGGGCAAAGAGCAAGGTGAAGAGGGCGATTCCTGCTGCCAGGGGCATCCATCCGGCAGGAAGGCGCACGAGCCGTCGCCACTCGCGGCGGCAGAGGATCCGCAGGTTGTTCACGATTGGGCGGGCTCCTTTCCGGCGCGGGCCAGCCTCAGGAGGGGGAGGATTCCGGCACGGTCGCGACCACGAAGGCTGATGTCGGCGGCGAGGCGTCCTTGGTCGAGAACGATGAAGCGGGTACAGAGGTCGATCATCTGTTCCAACTCGTGCCCGGAGAGGATGAGGGTCGATCTCATGGCGGATTCGGCGACTGCGTGGGCGAGGGCTTCACGGGCTGGGCCGTCGAGACAAGCAAAGGGGTCGTCGAGCACGAAGAGGGCCGGGGTGAGGAGGAAGGCATCGGCGAGGGCAACGCGTTTCCGAAAGCCTTTCGAGAGGCGGACGATGGGCGTGTCGGCGACGGAGTCGAGGTCGAAGCGGGTCAAAGCCTCGGACACGCGGCGGTTGACGCGTAGCCAGCGTTCGCGCTTGATACGCGCCCGGTAGTGAATGAAGCCGCGCGGGGTCATTTCGGGGTAGAGCGGGGCGCGTTCGGGGAGGTAGGCCAACTGGCGGCAGTAGCGGGAATGGTCGAGGAAAGCGTCGCGGCCGTTCAAGACGATGCGGCCCTGGTGGGGGGGCATAACGCCGGCAATCAACCGCAGAAGGGTGCTCTTTCCCGCGCCATTGGCGCCTACGACGCCGAGTACATCGCCAGGAGAGAGATCCAAACTGATGCGTTCGACTGCCGGCCGCGCGCCGTAGGAAAAGATTACTTGGTCCAGCACGAGCATATAGCCACCAATGCCCTCGGGAGATACGCAGAAGCGGGTCTCTTTGGTGGGCAACTTGGGAACACGGAGATGCCTATCTTTCTGCCGGAAACCACGGATGCCACGCCCGCGCCTGACGCCCGGTCGCTTCGCTCCTGGATGCACAGCGCAAAATGGGGGGAATATGGTGCGCCCGGCCGGGGTTGAACCGGCAACCTCTGGCTTCGGAGGCCAACACTCTATCCAATTGAGCTACGGGCGCGTCGATTGGGAACATTATAGCGGAGTGGAAGAAAGATTACAAGCAAAAGCGCTCGAAGGTGGCTAGAGATTCAATTCATACCTTAGTCCAGGCCCCGGCGTTTCGGCTAGAGGTGACGGCTGCGGAAATGAACTTCATACCCAGCAATGCTTCGGGCATGGCTGGATGGTCGTAAGCCGGCAGGACACCCGGTTCACCCTTGAGCACGCGGATGCGGCGTTCGAAGGAGGTGTGGAGATTCGCGAGCGCCTCGAAGAAGTCCTCGTTGTGCCCCGACGGGACGCGGGAATAACTCCTGAGTATGTCGGGGACACCTTCGGGCAGGGCATTCTGATAGTAGGTCGTACGACTGCAATCTGGCGCGAAAAAGTGCAGTTCCTCGGGCACCTCCTGCCTCCAGAGAAGGGTTCCCCGCTCCCCGCTGATACGCATCCCATTGTCATTTCGCAGCCCGGTCAGAATCTGCGAGGCGGCAAGGTTCAGGGTCGCCCCATTGGAGAGAATGCCCCAGACATTGCAGTCATCATCCAGTTCGCGCCCGGGCAGGGATGTCAGCATTGCGGCCAACCTTTCGAGCCCGAGCCCGGCAACCCACAAGGCGTCAATCAACGCATGGGTGCCGATGTCTCCAGCGCAGCAGGCCATCCCGGAGGTGCCCGGCGTCGTACGCCATCGAGCGCCGCCGTTCCCCTGTTTCTCGGCCAGCGTCGAGAGCCATCCCTGCCGATACCAAGCCTCGACTTTGCGGATGGCTCCGAGGCGGTCTTGACGCACGAGTTCACGCGCCAGCATCAGCATCGGATGGCCGGTGTAAGTGTGGGAAATGGCAAAGGGAACGCGCGGATTTGTGGCAACCTGGTGGGCAAGGGTCTCGGCTTCTGGCACGGTCAAGCAGAGAGGTTTCTCGCAAAAGACGGGGAGGCCGGCCTTGAGCGCGGCGAGGGTCTGGGGGTAGTGCAGATGGTTTGGGGTAACGATTACCAGGTAATCCAGTTCCAATGCCCCCTCGGAGTAGTCCCGCAGAAGGGTCTGCCAGTCCGGATAGGCTCGGATGCCCCACTCGTCCGCATAGCGCCGAGAGGCCTCAGGGTCTTGGTGGAGCGCACCGGCGACCAATTCGCGCGTGCCGTCCAGGGCAATCGCCCGCTGGTGGACTTTTCCGATAAAGCCGCCGCCTCCGCCAATCATGCCGACTCGCAACTTGCGCATTTTGACCTCTCTTTGGTGTCTACGAATGAGCCATCATTGTAAGGGTTGCAGGACGGAATTGCAAGCCAGAACCCGGAGGTGAAGTGGCGGTGTTTTGCCTAGGCTTCTAGGGCGCACGATACTCAGATTGGGCATCGGATTGCCCCTGC
>JAXFQS010000124.1:0-3165 GCA_034178815.1 Kiritimatiellia bacterium
CGCATCCTCTACTCCCAGACCGGCGAAGACCCCGCCGAAATCACCCCCACCGCCCTCAAGACCGCCCTTGAAAAACTACGCCTCCCCCAACGCCCCCAAAAAGAACGCCTCGTCCTCGTCGAAGTCGGAGACGAGGTTCCCTACGAACGCTACTTCCAGGTCGTCACCCTCGTCGCCGCCAGCGGCGGAGTCGTCGCCCTCCAGACCGAGGACCGCTAATGCCCGTCCGCCGCCGAAAACGCCCCGACCTCACCCTCCCCACCGCCTCCATGGGCGACATCGCCTTCCTGCTGATCATCTTCTTCGTCCTCGCCTCCAACTTCATGAAAAGCGCCAACCTCGACGCCCAGAGACCCACCTCCCCAGAGGTCGACCCCGTAGAAGACGCCCCCGTCAGCGTTACCCTCGATACCCAAGGCAAAACCTACATCCAAGGCCTCGAAATCACCCCCACCGAACTCGAATCCGCCGTCCTCCAGGCCCTTGGAGACCACCGAGACCGCCCCGTCCACCTCACCGTCGACCGCAACCTCAAACGCGCCCAATACATGCCCGCAATCGAAGCCCTCGGCTCAGCAGGCGTCAAAGTCGTCCTCCTTGGCGATAAACAGTAAAGGAACCACCCCATGACACCGCACGACCCCGACCAACTCCTCACCCCCATCGCCCAGATACCCCTTCGCCGAGCCCTCGCCCACTCTCTCATCCTCCACCTCCTGCTCATCCTCCTGACCTCATTCGGCCTCTACCGCGCTTGGCTCCGCTGGGGACTCTACACCGACCAAGGCTTCAACACCCCGGCCCGAATCAAAACCCTCGAAAAGCAGGCCAAGAAGGCAGAAAACGAAGCCAAACTCAAAGCCCTCGAAGCCGAAAAACTTAAAACCCAATCCGCCGCCGCTCCCCAGTCCACCTCCCTCGACAAGCCCGCCCAAGCCCCCCAAACCAAACCATCCCCCGCCCCAAAACCCGCCCCAAAACCCGACCTCCCATTGGAACGAGAGACCGCCACACCGCCCAAGACCTTCCAACTCGATGCGATTGACCTTTAACCCCATCGCCGCCCTCGAACGCCTCCACCTCCAACTCGCGCGCGCCTTCGACTGGTTCGCGCCAAAGGCCTGGAGCGCTGCCGCCCGCATCCCCCTGAGATTGAAACTCTCCGCGGGATTCCTGCTCCTTTCCGCCCTCTGCTGGTGCCTTGCCACCACGCTCCCTGATGGCTACTTCCGCTACGCCGCCTTTGACGCCGCCCAGTTGCGGTTGCTGGAACAGACTGGGGCGGCGGCTATGGGGCGGTCGGTCGCGTGGATTGGGCGGATGGGATGCATTTTGAGCCTATTGGCGGGGGTGATGCTGTGGCTTCCCCGCCGCTGGAGTTTCCGTGCGATGGAGGCGGCGCTGGCGTGGGGATGGCTGACTTTGCTGGCCGCGCTACGGTTCGGGTTCGCGGCTCCAGGCGGTCTCTGCCGTGCGGACTACCGCCTTTTCGACACGCTTTCGCGCGACGCGCTCTGGACGGTTGCTTTGGGGGCTTCGGTTGGCCCGCTGCTACTGCTGGGGTTGCTGACTCTGGGGCTTTCGCTTGGGCCTGTCCGGCGGCGGTACGGGCTTGCGAAGGGGGAGGCGATAGGGGATCGATTCCTGCGTTCGGTGCGCACGGGTGGGCCAGATCCGCGCTTTCGTTCGTCGTTGATTTATTCGGCTTCGCTCTTCCTGGCGGTGCTTATCGCGCCGTTCATTCTCAGGGGGTGTTCGTGGGAGGAGCCGTACGGGCTGGTGCAGGGGGCGGGGGAACCTCAGATGCAGGTGGTGAGAATCAAGAAGGTCAAGAAGGAGAAGCGCAAGAAGTTCATTCTCAATAAATGGTCGCCTTACATTCTTGAGCGGGCGAAACTTGAGGATGTGAAGACGCTTGACCAACTTTTGGAGGATACTCAGGACACTTATGTTGCCGATCAGCAGGCCAAATCGGGCAAACTCGGCAAGGGCGGTGGCAAGCAGGGTGGCTGGCCAAAAGGTATGGCCGACGCGAAGGTTCGGTTCATTCGCCTGCGGTATGCGGGGGGTGACTGGGACCAGGATATGGGCAAGGGGTCGGACTACAATCTGCTGCTTCGGCTGCGGGAGATGACGGGTTTCCCGATCTGGCACGAAACGGAGTCCCGCCCCGTCTCCGCGCTCGCCCGTTTCCCCAAAGATCACGCGCCGCCTTTCGTCTTTCTGACCGGTTCGCGGGGCATCTCTCTTTCCAACTCTGAGATTGCCGTCTTGCGCCGCTACCTCACGGAAGAAGCGGGGTTGCTCTTCATCGACAATGGCGGCGGGCACTTCGGCCAGAGTGTGCGGCAACTGGTCACTCGTCTCTTCCCCGACCGCCCCTTCATTGACATTCCCAACGACGATCCCATCTTCCGCCAACCCTTCGTCTTTCCCGACGGCGCCCCGCCGCTCTGGCACCACGACGGCACGCGTGCCAAAGGCATCCGCATTGGCGAGCGCCTTGCCGTCTTCTACCATCCCGGCGACATCAATGACGCTTGGAAAGACGGCCATTCCGGCGTTTCCCCTGCGATTGCCGAGCAGGCCTACCGCCTCGGCGTCAATGTCATCTACTACGCCTTCAACGCCTACCACGCCCGCCATTTCGAAGGCCAGAAAGACACCCCCGCCGCCGGCAAATAGGCACCGCCTTGGCTTCCACCCACTTGCCTTCGTCACCCGCCCCCGCCACCACCCACTTCCCTTGCGGCGACGGCGCTCCCGCCCGGCCCGTCGAACTCCAGGAGCAAGAGCAATGAACCTCGCCTTCCGATTCCTGTGCACCATCCTCCCCGCGACCTTGCCAGCAATCGACCCCGAAGGTGCCAAGGAATTGACCACCACCGCGGATACCCCCCGCGCCGTTGCGGCCAACCTCTTCGACTTCGGCCAGGCGACCTTCGGCTGGCTCGAACTCCTCGATGCCCCGCCCGGCGACTACCGCCTCGTGCTCGGCGAGATGACCAACTCCCAGGGCCTCGTCTGCAACCCATTCCCCCACAGCACCATCCGCGCGTACACCCTCGACTTCGCCCCGACCGGCCCCCTCTTCCGCGTCCGCCCGCCCCCCCCCCCCCCCACCCCCCCCCGCGCCGCCCAAGACCGCCCCGCCCGCCGCCCCCC
>JAXFQS010000003.1:0-7722 GCA_034178815.1 Kiritimatiellia bacterium
CGACTTAGCCGGGGGGCTTGGGGTTGGCGCGGCCGACGATGCGTTCTTGCTCGATGCGGACTTTGTCGCAGTAGGCTCTCTGTAGGCCGTCGAGGAGTTCTGCGGTGAGGTCTGCGGGGTTGTTGAGGAACTATTTCATCGGCATAGGGCGGGCCTATTTGTTCTGGTAGAATTCGACGACGGTCTCTTTGTCCCAGATGAAGGCGATGTAGGCGTTGCCAAGGTCGAACTTGGGCAAAAGGAGGGATTTCCCTTCAATGGCGGAGTCGATGTCGGGCACTTCGTAGGCGACATGGGCGCGGTTCTGGATGAGTCCTGCCATGGGGCTGTCGGGCTCGAAGTGGAGGAACTCGGTGGCGTAGGCGGGTTCGAGTTTGATCCAGACTTTGAGTGGTGCGGCGTAGGTCATGCCGTCCATTTTTCGGGCGACGGGGATGCCGGTGTGGAGGTATTTCATAGGGTTTCCTTTCAGCTGTTCGGGTTGGGATTTCAGAAGGCGACAGCGGGGTTGGCGAAGCGCAATCCGTTGCCGTCGTGGTAGGTGGCGGCTTCGGTGACGATGGCGCCTTCGGGGCCACCCATCATGAAGTGCCAGGTTTCGATTCTGGGAAGTTTATGGGCGCGTCCGTCGGCGGTCCATTTCTCGACATGGAGGCTTTTGAGGTGGTCGAGGTGCTCTTTGGAGAGCATGGCTTTGACCTCGGGGAATTGGTCGAGGTTGGGCTCGCCGACTTCGCTGAAGCCGTAGACGGAGCCGCAACGGACGAGCCAACTTTCCATCTTGGCGGGCTTGTCGGTGGCGACATGGCGGTGCTCGGCGATGGCCTGCCCGGGGAGGAGGAAGATGTCGTGGACGAAGTAGCCCTCGGCCTTTTCGTTGACATAGATGACGCCGCCCATGCCGCAGGCGGCGAAGTTGCCTCTCTTGAAGTCGATTGCCCAGAAGAATCCCTTGTCCTTGATAAAGGCCTCGGGAACCTGCAGGCCGAATTGGCGCATCAGGGCGAAGTAGGCCTCGGCGGCCTTTTGGGAGTCGAATTGGCCGTCGCGGTAGTAGTCGGCGTTGTTGACTTGAACCATCTTGTCGGAACCTTTCATTTGGCGCACGCTGGCGGGGGGGGCGGCATCTCGGCCAGACTGTGCGCTGGGGCATTGCGCCATCGCGGCGCAAACGCCCAGGGGCAGGAGCAAGGTTGGAATTAGGTGTCTCATACGAACCTCTTTCGGTATCAGGTGTCTATCAATCGGGATGCCTCGTGCCTATCTCCGGGAGGGAAAGATTGGTATCTGCCGGACTATTGCTCGACCACCACCCGGAAGCCGACATGGTAGGGCCTCATCCACGGCGGATAGCCCCAGCGCCAGGAACTCGTCGCCAGATGCGGACGGTCGAAACAGGAGCCGCCTCGGACGGTCTTGCGTTCGCCCCCCGCCGCGGGATAGGGCGAAGCCGTCCACTCCGCCGCATTGCCGTGCATATCCTTGAGCCCCCACGCATTGGGCCGGAAAGAGCCGCATTTGGCAAGGTTGACAACCCCGTCGTCGAAACGCGAATCGCGCAGGAAAAAGTAGAGATCCCTCGGCGCGTCCTTCCACGGCTTCGGATTGATTCCCACCACCGTGCGCGCCCTGTTCTCCTCCCCCGCCAAGTTCGCAAACGGCGAAAAGTCGGTGTCGAAACCGCCGAAACTGAACGGCGTCCCAGCCCCCGCACGACACGCCCACTCCCACTCCTGCTCGGTCGGCAACCGCACCTTGAGCCCCGTACGATTCGAGAGCCAGCGGCAGAACCCCTCCGCCTCGTCCCAACTCACCCGGATGGCCGGATACTCACCTTGGGGATCCTCGCCGCGCACCGAAGGATTCCCGTCCCGCGCGTCATTCATATAGTAGCCACGATGCACCTGATCCTTGTAGAACATATCGTAGACCCCATTGTCGTGCGAAGCCTTGAACGCCCGGAACTGCGCGACAGAAATCTCCGTCTCCCCCATCCAGAAAGCCCGCCCAATCGTCACCACCCGCTGAGCCTCCTGCCGCGTCTCGCCCGCCGAGCCCATCACATACTCGCCCGCAGGAATCAGCCGCAACCTCAGCGACTGCCCATTGCCCAAATCAACCGACTTTTCCGCCCCCGCCTCGCCCCTGACCACAGCCCTGAACGGCACCGCAGGCGGCTTCGGCCCCTTCCCCTTCCGCGCCTCGAACGCCGCCGGCCGGTACGGATTGACCACCACCTCCGGATCGAACCCGTCATTCGAATAGAGACGATTCATCTCCCGCCGACGCGCAATAACCTTCGGATTCGCATTTAACTCCGTCCATGTCCCGAAATAGGGCACATTCATCCCCGCCCAAGCCGTCAGACGATCCCGTTCCTCAACCGTCAACTCCACCCCATGATGCCCCTTCTCCAGACGCTGGAACAACTCGCTCGTGCTCTCGTGGAACTCCAGCGGCGTCAGCAAATGATAGTCGCCCTCCGGCCCATTGCGCCGTACATACGGATGCAACGCATCATACGAAGGGGAGCGAAACTCGGCCGGAACCTTCCCATTGTAGTTCTCCAGCCGCGTCGGCTTCGTGGTTTGCTTCCAAGTGAAATCAGGCAACGGCTGGCCCAGCTTGTTGCGCCGCTTCGACGCCCCGTTATGGCACCCCACGCACCGCCTGTCGAGCACATTCTGGACTTCCCGGCAGAAATCGAACCCCCTTCGAGGACCATAGAACGGGCGGATCTTGCGGGGTTCCTTTCGCGCCGCAAGGGTCGGCTTGTTCGGGGCCGCGTAGTTCTGCGCCTGGTGGCAGCCGATGCACGAGAGATGCTCCCCCGGCATGGCGGCAAACCAGCTCCGCATCTCCTGAAGATGCTTCCCTTCCGCGTCCAGCGGCTGGAGCACGATGGGCGTATTGGCCGGCACCTCGAAGAGGCACGATCCGTCTGGCTCCACATCAACCTCGCCCAGGATTATGCGCGGATCCCAGCCGCTTTCGATTCCAATCAGGTAGTGCCCGCCAATGTCTCTCGGTGAGTATTCGAAACTGTAGAGACGGAGTTTCTTGACGGTACCTCTCGGCACGTCGGCAAGCCCGGGGCCGTTGTAGATGTCGACTAGGTTGACGGTGGCGGTCTGCTTGGAGAGGTCTACGCGGTCGGGTATCGGGGCGGGCCTAGGCTGTTCGGCGAGGGGGATGGGGTGAATCAAGTTGGAGGTGGGGTCGAAGGCCAGGGGGTACTGCACATCGTAGACATCCACCAGGGCGAGGAAGAAGCAGGTTGAGGTTGGCAGGTGCTGCATCGAGACCAGCGCGGCCTTGTCGGAGACGGGGAAGGGGTGGAGGAAGTACTGCCGTCGGCCGGCGACTAGCTCGTCTTTCGTGACATTCTCGACGGGCTTGCCCCATCCTGGCAGGCGCTGGACGGCGCCTTCGGTCTCCCGTCGGCCTCGTTCGACATCGAAGAGCACGAGGTCTCCTTTGCGCGCTTCGCCGTGGTGGCCGGAAACAATGCCCATGAATCGGGTGTTGGAGCCTGGGAGCGGGCGGGCGTAGAAGAGGCTGTTGGGCCAGTAGGAGTTGGAGCCGTAGTATTCCTGCTGGTCGGTGCCGTCGGGGTTCATGGTCATGAGGATGCGGCTGAAGTAGTGGGCGCTGTCGGCGTATTCCCAACGCAGGTAGAGGCAGCGTCCGTTGGGGAGCATGACGGGCGACCAGTTGTTGTCCTGGTCGTAACTGAGGCGGCGGATAGTGCCGTCTTGGTAGCGGAGCAGGAGGTTGCCGACATAGTCGGATCCGGCGACGCAGGGGACGCCTTGGAAGCCGCTGGTGCCGACCATCAGCATGCGTCCGTTGGGGAGGTAGAGGGGGTCGTAGTAGTCGATGTCCAGTTGGTTGGTGGGGGAGATTTCCTTGTAGACGCCGGGCTTGTCGAGGTTCATTTCCGCGACGCAGTAGCCTTGCTGGCGTGGGAGGAGGTTGGTTTTGCGGGTGGAGAAGGCGACGCGGCTGGCGTCGAAGTCGAGGGTGAGGTCGGTGATGATGGCGTCGGAGGAGAGGAGGGTTTCAGGCGGTGCGGCGGGATTGAGGGGGCGGCGGCAGATGGAACTGTCGTATCCGTTGACGGTTCGGGAGGAGTTGCCTTGCCAGTTGTTGGGGAGGGAGAGTGGGGCGCGTCGGACATAGAGGAGGTTGGTGAAGGACTGGAATCCGGGCAGGCGGAAGTAGATGCTCTCGGTCAGACGGGCGATGGCTTTGGGGTCTGTGGGGTCAAGGGTTTTGAGGCTTTGGCGGAGGCTGTCGAGGTCTTGAAAACGGGAGGGATACGCTTTGGCGTAGGCTTCGAGGGCGCGGCTCAGGGCGGCGGGATTGTAGAGTTTGACGATTAGATCGTCGCGGGTGGGATAGTTGGCGGGCGTGAACAGGCGGGCGGGCTTGAGGTTGGTATGAATGGGATCGGTTCGTGGAATGGTCTGGGCGTCGGAGGTGGGTTGGTGTTGGGGCGAAAGGTTGATTTTCGCGGGGGCGATTGGCGGCAAGGTATGGCTCCAGACGGGGCGGCGGCCGGAGTCGAGGAGGAGAACTTGGGCGCGGTCAAGCGTATGGGAGGCGTTGTCGATGCGGTTGAACAGGCGAATGGCCCGGATGTCATATTCCTGTCCGAGATCGACCTCCCACCAGGCGCCCCCCGCCAGCCCCTCCTTCGTGTGGCAGCAAGAGCCAGCCTCCCAGTAAGCGCGCGTGTCGCCGTCGACCGCCCGGGAAGGTTCCCCGCCCCAGGAAATACCCGACTGCGCGGTAGGCTTGCCGAGTGCGAGATTGACCTCAGGATTCTCGCCGTAGACCTCCAGTTCCGCTAGGCAGATGAAGGCCTTCGGGGTCGGATTCTGGAGGCGTACATAACGACCTCTGGCGGCGGCAGATGCGCAGGAAACGGCGAGAACCGCAGATAGGACGAGAATGCAGTGCTTCATAGGACGCCCCTCAATCGTCAGGAAGGTTCCGGAGGCGTTGGGTGACGGCGTCGGCTGCGCTTCGCATCGTCCGACCGATGGCGTCGAGATGTTCGACCCCCGCATCGTCGATGAGACCCGAAGTCCAGATCGCCGCGAACGGATAGCCCCCGGGATCGAATATCGGCGCCGCCGCGCAGTAGACGCCGATGCGGTGCTCCTCTTGGTCGATGGCGTAGCCCTGGGCGAGCACGGTCTTGAGGCATCGGCGGAGCGCAGCCGGCGTGGTGAGCGTGTTGGGCGTGAGGCGGGGATAATCCAGCAACGGGAGGATTTTCTTCGTTTCCGCCGGCGGCAGATGTGCCAAGATGGCGCGCCCGGGGGCGGAATACCCCAGCCCAACCTGGTTGCCGAGTTTGGAGACGAAGGAGAACATTCTCTTGCCGATAACCTGGTCGACAACGACGATAGAGGTGTCAATGCGCACGCCGAGCAGCACGGTATCGACAACGCGGTTTCGTACCTCCCTCATGGTTTCGAGGGCGCATTCCTTGAGGCTGGTTTCCGCGAGTGCTTTGCGGGAAAACTCGAATATCTTGGCGGTCAGGTGGAAGGTTCGACCGTCCGGGGCGCGGCGCAGGATTCCGATGTCTTCTAGGGTTCCAACGAGGCGGAAGGTTGTCGAGATGGGGAGTTTTGCCCGGGTTGCGATTTCGCTGAGGGTTGCGCCCTGAGGGGTGGCGTTGATGGTTTCGAGCACGCGGAATCCAAAGCGAAGCCCGGGGACGTCGTAAGGGCGTCTCTGGGGGGGCTGGGCGTGTGTCTTTGGGTGTGTTGGGCGGGTGCTCACGAGGGCTTTTCCTGCCCTCTATTATAAGGTGTCGCGCCCGGGATGGCAAGGGGAATCCGGTCAGATTGGCGAAAAGCGGGTTTTCATATATGGAAAGGCTTGGCGGGCGAGGGGGCTACTGGTTCTCGGGGGGCTGGGGGATGGGTTCGAGGCCGTCTTTGCCTTCGCGAATGGGGAGGAATTTCATCCGTTCTTTGCCGTTTTCATTGGGGGCGTGAAGGGTGATGAGGAGGGAGCGGTCGGGTTTTCGGAAGATCATTCCGTGTCCGCCGTTCTGCGAGAAGAGCAGGCCGGTGTAGCGCCAGGGGCCTTGAACTTTTCCGGTGGTGGATTCGTAGCGGGCGATGCAGTAGTGCTTTGCGGGGAGGGTGAAGTTGGAGTAGATCATCTGGAGGCGGTTGTTTTGGGTGCGCCAGAGGAACGGGCCGTCGGTGACCTCACCCATATTGGGGATGTCGCGCGCCCGGAAGAGTTGAACGGGCTCTGCGGCTAGGGCGGAGAGGTCTGGGGTGAGGGGGGCGGCCATCATGCGTCCGTTTTCGGTCTGGCACCACTCGTGGCAGAAGACAATCCATGGGGTGTTGTCCTGGACGAATAGGGTTCCGTCGAGGCACATCCACTCTTTGGGTGTCACGGGGCCGTTGCGGACGGGCTTGAAGGGGCCTAGGGGTGATGCGGCGCGATAGATCCAGACGCCGCGTCTGGCGGCCCCCCGGACGCGGTAGTTTTCGGATGCGGCGATGGGGCGGATTGGGGCGGCGGGGTCTTCTTTCTGGGTGAGGGTGACGAAGAGCCAGTAGGCGCCGGCGTAGCGGTGGACTTCGGGGGCCCAGACGGCGATCACCTGGTCGTCGGGGTTGCAACGCATGACTTCGCCGCACGGACGCCACTGCTCAAGGTCGGTGGAGGTGTAGGCGTTGACGCCTTTGCCGCCGAACCAGGGTTTTGACTCGTAGAGGTAGTAGCGTCCGTCTTGAACGAGGATGAAGGGGTCGCGGATGCGCAGATTGGCGCGGGAGACCATTCCCGAGGGGGCGTTCGGTGTTTCACCCGAGACTGTCTGAACGCCCGCTAGCGCAGCGACCGCCGCCATCACCATCGCTCGAAAACACGCCGCCGTCAAACGCTTCATCTTATCACTCCTCCGTCGAATCATTGGCGCCCGGGACTTCCTCGCCCGGCCGGATGCGGGCAGTCTAAGGGATTTCGAGCGCGAATGCAAGCCCAAACCGAACGCCCCAAAAGGTTTCCTGCCGTCTCCCCCAAGGTGGCGCTCTTTTGGGATGAAAGGTGGCAACCAACCGGAACGGAAGATGCCTATCGGCGGATCAGAGAGGTGGCAACCAATCGCACCCAATGGTGCCAACCTGTTGCGACTGAGCCACTGCCCGACGGAGCGGACGAGGTCTTTTTGGCAAGACGGAAGCGTTCGCACGAGGCGCATCGCGTCGAGCCCTCCTCCGCGCCGGAAGATGGATTCTGGGGAGACGGCAGGTGCGCATCGATGGCGGAAAAGGTGTTTGCCAGCCGAGTTGACATGCGGGCTTCGCCGCGCCGGTACTTTCGCCGCCGCCGCGCAATCAAGCGCTAATTCGCCTAATCGGAAAGATAGCCATCCGTGGCGACCTTGGCTCGTTCCTCCACCCCCAAAAGGGGCGTGCCATAGATGAAAAAAGATGGCTGTTTGTCGGGGCGAAAGGTGTTTGTTTGCGCGGGGAACGGAAAGATTGGATACGGAATCACAGGTGCGCGGAAAGGGCTCCCGTCGAAGCAAAAAAGAGGCCGCCCCTCTCGGGACGGCCTCCTGGAACGAAGTCGGTTCGATGCGGGACTATTCGCCCCAGACAATCGTCGTGACAGTCGTATAGATGTTGAAGATGTTGGTGGTCTTGAAGTCCACATGGTGGATCTTCTTGATGTTAC
>JAXFQS010000023.1:0-14925 GCA_034178815.1 Kiritimatiellia bacterium
GCGGGTATAATGGTTGGCGCGGGCGCCATCCACCGGGGCCTTATGTTCCTGAATTACCCTTTTTTTGTGCATGCGTAGGGCTTGGAAGACTGGGGGGGGGGGGTGGTGGGGGCCGCGGCGTCCGGGGAGGGCGTCGGCGACTATGCCGGCGAGTTGGAGGGTGGTCTGAACTGGGGTCTTGCGGCGGGCTTTATCGATGGCTTTGGCGACGCGCAGGGCCTGGGGTTCCTGTCCGAGTTGGCGGAAGATTTGCGCCATTTCGGGGATTTCTGCGGTAGCAATCCAGTCGGCGGCGGTCTGCCCTTTATCGCAGTCCATCCGCATATCGAGGGGGCCGTCGGCGCGGAAACTGAAGCCTCTTTCGGGGGTGTCCAACTGGTAGGAACTGACGCCCAGGTCGAGCAGCACGCCGTCGACCCCATCGAAGCCGTTGGCCTGAGCCAAGGTCTTCAAATCGCTATGGTTTCCGCGGGCGATGGTGACGCGTCCGGCGAAGGGCTCTAGGCGTTTGCGGCAACGCGCAACCGCCTCGGGATCGCGGTCGATTCCCAGCAAGCGTCCGGCGCCGCGGGCGAGTATCGCTTCGCTGTGGCCGCCTGCGCCCATCGTGCCGTCGACATAGCACCCGCCGGGCTTGATGGCCAAGCCTTCGAGGGTCTCTTCGAGCAGTACGGGGATGTGCATGGCGGGCGTTTTGGGGCGGGGGTGGTGTGGATTCTAGAAACCGACGAGTTGGCAGGCTTCGCGGAGTTTCTCGGGGTCGACCTCCTGGAGGCTTTCGCAGTGTTCGGGAGCCCAGAGTTGGATGCGATTGACCGCACCAATCAGCACGACTTGCCCGGTGAGTTCCGCATAGCGCAGGAGGCGGTCGCCAATGCGCAGGCGGCGTTGTACATCGAAAAGGAGTTGCTCGGAGTTTTCGCCGATCGTCCGCAAAGCTCGCGTCGCGACGGGGTCGAAGAGGGCCTTCTGGCGCAACTCTCCCATACGCGCCTCCATCTCTTGCGGCGGCAAAAGGGTCAGGCAGCGGTTATTGGGGTCGGGCATCACATAGACATACTCCGGGCGCCCCATGCTGTGCCACCAGGTCGCTGGCAGGGTCAGCCGCTTCTTCGGGTCTAGCGCGTGCTCGAAGCGCCCCGTCAGCAACCCTTGCGACGGTGTCTCGGAACGCGCCATTCCCTTTTCTGTCTCTGTTTTGCCTTCTCTCATTGTCTGACACTTGGTGACACTATTAAACACTTTCCCCCACCAAATTGCAACCTAAAAGTTCTGACCGCGCGTGCCAACGCCCGCGAAGGGAAGAAATATTAAACAGGGAAGAGGGCTAAACATTGGGCTTTTCGCCAATTTTCGTCCAATCTCCCCCAATGAATATTTTCGCGCAATTCCGCTCACCCTCCCTCCCCTTTCGCGAAAACCGCGCCCCACACTCCTTGACACCTTCCCCTCCAGCACCTGCCAACCTCTGTCTCGGACTCCTGCCAACCACCCGCGCAGGTTCCTATTCACCTCCGTTTCCGACAGGTTGACACCTCCCCAAAATCCCCCTGCACGCCACACAAAAGACTTGACATCTGTTTTTTTGTTTTTTGACCTTTTCCCGCCTCGTCAACCGAGATGCCAAACCCTGTCCAAAAGGCCGCCTATGCACTCTGCTTTTTCCTCGAAAGATTTGGGGGATTTAGTCAACGGATGCCTCTTGCTGTTTATCATCTTCGCCCTGCTATGGATATATCTTTTCGGTTAGGGCTCCCCCAATAGACTCAGAAAGTGTCTCGAATGGTTCTCTGCCGAATGCGCTATCGCCTGCACGGGAAATCAACCGCAGAAGGAGTTCCCGAACTTATCCGACACCATCAGGGCGGGAACAACAACTTCCTGCACCTTCGCTACGCGGCCGAGCCCGCTGAGATTTTCCACTTGAAGAATGGTCGCGCCCAAACTTTCGCCAAGTGCCCAGACGAAGCCCCCCAAAGCGTCGGGAATAGACCCTGATTGACCCATTCCCGCAATCTGCCCGGGCGAGAACGGGTTGCGGCTTGACTTCGGCGAAATATTCGGGCATAATACGACCACATTTTCGCAGGGCGGTTATCTCAGTTGGTTAGAGAGCCTGTCTTACACACAGGATGTCGGGAGTTCGAGTCTCTCACCGCCCACCACTAGCCTGTAGCCTCGGCAAAAAGCAATCGAACGGAGACGGCGCAGGCAAGGAAGTCGCCCTTCCCGTGCATTCGCTTCGCGCCGCGCCGCAGGTGCCCGACGAGACCGTTGGCTGACGGAATCTTGCTTGACTTAGAGGCTTAAAAGAGGTATGCTGTGCGCCATCAACCGATTAGGGGAAAAGATTGCGTTGAAGAAGGAGGATACTGAGCCAATGGAGAGCCCCGAGTTGACCCGGCGCCTGTTTGTCAAGACCACCGCCCTCGCCGCAACCGCTTTGCCGACCTTCCGCATCCTAGCAGACACCCCAGCGGAAGCCAAGATTGAAAACCAGGTCAATGTCGCCGTCATCGGCTACGGCGCAGAGGGAACCATCCTCACCGACGACCTGCTGCTCATCCCCGGCGTGCGCGTCAAGGCCGTGTGCGATATCTGGAAGCCCCGCCGCCAGCGCGCCAAGGGTATTCTCAGGGCAAAGGGCCACAAGGCGGAAGTCTTCGAGGACTACCGCGAAATGCTCTCCGCAATGAAGGGCCAGATCGATGCCGTAGTCATCGCCACCCCCGACTGGATGCACCATACCCACACCATCGCCTGCCTCGAAGCCGGACTGGATGTCTACTGCGAAAAGGAGATGTCCAACAGCCTCGAACACGCCAAAGCTATGGTTCAAGCTATGCGGCGGACGGGACGAATCCTCCAGATTGGACACCAGCGCCGCAGCAATCCCCGCTACAGACACGCCATCGATACCGTCATCCGCCGCAATCGCCTGCTGGGCAGAGTCACCCACGCCTACGCCCAATGGAACCGCTCCGTAGCCCCCTTCGTCCAGGCCCCGCCCAGGCATATCATTGACGGCAAAACCTTGGAGAAATACGGCTACGCCAATATGGAGCAGTTCCTCAACTGGCGCTGGTTCTCCAAATACGGCGGAGGCCCGATGGTCGACCTCGGTTCGCACCAGATTGACCTCTTCTTCTGGATTTGGGATGCTTTGCCGACCTCCGTATGCGCCATCGGCGGAAATGACTACTACAAGCGCGAGATGGGAGATTGCGCCCAGGCGCTTTACGAGTTCAAATGCTCCGATGGCTTTATCGGACGCGCCAGCTACCGAGTGCTGACAACCTCCAGCCTAGGTGGGTTTTACGAACAATTTATGGGGGATTGCGGCTCGCTTACCCTGTCCGAAGTCGCCGCCCGGGGAAATGTCGTCCTGCGCGAGCCGAACGCGCCCGCCTGGGATGTCCAGGCACGGCAAGGTTTGATTCTACCGGTTCCCCAGACCATCACCCGGACGAGCACGACCGATGCCTCCGTTGATGTGCGCGTCTCGCGCGAACTGGAGGGATGGCCATTGCCGGTTGAACTCAACAAACCGGCCCACCTGCCGCATTTGGAGAACTTCTTCGAAGCGGTTCGGGCGAAGGATCCCAAGCGCTTGACTTGCCCGGCTGATTTGGCTTACGAGTCCGCCGTGGCGGTGTTGGCAGTAAACCGGGCGATTGCTACGCGGCAGCCAGTTTTATTCGAGCCCAGCGACTTCCGCGTCTAGAGGGCTGTGCTCCGATGAATCCAATCCGAATGCCCCTTTTTCAACCTCTTCTCGTACTTTTGGCCAGCCTTGCCGCGGGGGTCTGCGGGGCTTCGCACGACGACGGCGGGTGGGTGACGCCGCGCCATCTTCTGCCGCTGTGGGACACCTACGGGGAGGTCATCGTTCCGGGTGATCCTAACGCCACACCGCCCTCTTGGGAACGCACCTGCGGGCAATGCCACGAGGTATCTCTGATTGCGCAAGGTTTCCACTTCGGGCAGACGAACCTGTGCAGTCGAATGCCTGAGCCGTGGTTTTGGGTGGACGGCGCGACGGCTTCCCAAATCCCTGTCGGGGTGCGTCCTTTTGCAGGGCTTTATTCGCCCGAACGGCTGGGATTGGATAGTTGGGATTTCACGGCTCTCTTTGGACGCAACCTTCCGGGGGGGGGAATCTCTGCGCCGGCAGATACGGTAGACGCGGGTGGGCGATGGGAGGTGACGGGGCGGGCCGAGATGAACTGTTTTGCCTGCCACGGGCAAGGGATTTACGACCATAGCGAGTATGCCCGGCAGATGGAGCGGCAGAACTGGCGGTGGGCTTCGGCGGCCGCGACGGGGCTGGGCGAGGTGTTGGGGATGGGCTCGCGTATGGCGGACTCGTGGTGTCCGATGATGGGGGCGAATCCGGATGACCGCACCTTTGCGGTGGCGCCATCGATTCGCTACGACCTGCGGCGTTTCGACGACAAAAAACGGACGGATCTGAATGTCGGTCGCCCACGCGACGAAAGTTGCCTCAACTGCCACTCGGTTGCGCCCAAGGGAGTCGAACGGCAGACGCGGGACAGGGATGTCCATGCGCACGCGGGGCTACGCTGCGTGGATTGCCACCGGAACGGGATCGACCACGCCATTGCCAGAGGGGTTTCCCAGACGGATGCTCGACCGCAAGACACCACCTGTGCCGGTTGCCACGCGCCGACGGGCGGTCGATTTGGCGCCCCGGTGCCCGAACACAAAGGGTTTCCGCCCGTCCATTTCGCCAAACTCTCCTGCACGGTCTGCCACTCGGGCGTGACGCCGGGAGGCCAATTCGGGCAAGTGCGGACGGCTAGGGCGAACCGCATTGGCATCTACGGACGCGCCATTTGGGCAACCGACGCGCCCTTTATCGTCGAACCAGTTTTCGTGACCAACGCGTTGGGAAAAATTGAGCCGCGCCGTATGATGTGGCCCGCTTTCTGGGCTGAGCGCAACGCCGATGGCTCATTCCGTCCAATCCCCCCCGATCAAGCCCAAAAACTCCTCGGCGAGGCGCTTGCCGTGCGCGAGCGGGCCGGCAAGATTTTGCAGGCCGTCGCCGCCGACGACAACCTCCCCGGGCAAGTGGCGCTCTCGATCGATGGCGAACTGTTTTCACTCGACGGCGATAAACGAGCCGTCCCGATGAATCGTCGCGCCGAGACCTTGGAACTCTACTCCTTCGAGGACGCTTCCTTCCAACCTCTCGGCAAAACGGTCGCCAACCAAGGGGTTCAGTTCGTTCGCATTATCGACGGCACCTGTTTCGCACCCTTGCCCCTCTTCGATAGCAACGAAACCCTCGGCGAGCAACTCCACACCGCCCTCTGCGACCAGTTGCTTACCCTCGACAACGCGACCGAAAACGGGCACGCCGCCATCCTTTGGCAGGGACAAATTTTCCGCCGCATCCCCATTGAAACCGTCACCACCAACGAGGCCGGGCGTATCGACATCACCATCCCCTGGGTCATGCAGCCAGCCCCCTGCGCCGAAGCCACGGGAGTATTTCCCCGACTGGTCTGGTTTGAAGACGGCACTTGCCGCCCGCTTCTCGCAGATGAAGACGCCGCCGCTATCCGTGCCTTGGGCGCCGCCCCCCAGACGCTGACCGAAGATCTCGTTGCGAAAGGTCTTCGCCTCCTCACCGCCGCCGGCAAGAGTCCGGCCTATGTCGCAAACGGCAAACGCTTCGAACTCCGCCAGGAGGAACTCCTCGCTTTCGATGACCCAATCGCCGAGCCCGTATCTTGGCCGCTCGCCCACGATGTCCGCCCGGCGCGCATGGCCAAAGGCGCCAGTCCAAATCGTTGCGCCGCGTGCCACGCCCCAGACAGCGACTTCTTCTTCCGCACCATCCAGGCCACCGGCCCGCTTCTGAGTGCTCAATCCGCCGCCCTCGTCCAAACCCAGTTGATAGGCGTTCCGGCGCATTACCATCGCGTCTTCGGGTGGACATTCCGTCTGCGGCCGCTTTTCAAACTCTTCCTCTCCGGCGCGGGCGCCTTCCTCCTCCTTGTCGTCCTATCCGCCAGCCTCACGGCAATCCCCAAAGCCATTGACTGCTCAGGCACCTTGGCGGCCCGTCAGAACTGGCGTTGGCTCACGCCCCTGTCCAGCGGCGTGGCACTCTGTGCCATTGCATTCTTGGGACTTTCCGGGTTGGGCGGATGGCTTGTCGGGGGGATGACCCAATGGGTATTGGTGGGACATCAGATGGCGGCGGGAGCCTTGGTCGCGGCTCTGCTGGTGCTCGTCCTGACCGGGAGGACTGTCTCGGGAGCCCCCCTCTATCGTACGAGCCCCTTTGTCCTGCTGATTGCCGCTACGGTCGGGCTGGTCTTGACTGCGTTGCTCTCGATGATGCGTTGGTTCGGGACTGACGGGCAGTTTGCCCTGCTTGATTGGCACCGGTACTTTTCGCTCGCGACGCTGGTTCTCTTCGTCTTTGCGGCAAGCCGCCTGTTACGCCGTACCTGACCTTGGGGTGCCATGGCTTTGCTCCAATTCGAACACCACGCCATGCACACCGACTTCGCCCTTTTCATTGACGGCGAGGAGCGGGGAAAGGCCGAAGGAGCCGCCCAAAATGTTTGGTCCTGCGTCGATCGTCTAGAGGCGCAATTCAACCGTTTCATTACTACCAGCGAAGTCGCCCGAATCGCTTCGTTGCCACCGAACACGCCCACGAGCGTCTCCCGCGAGTTGATGGACTGCTTGGTTCTTTCTGCCAACCTGTTCGCCGCGACCAACGGATGTTTCGATGTGACCGTCGGCAGTCTGATGGACGCGTGGAGGCATCACAACCGCGACTGGAACGCCATTGCGCCGGATGAAAAGCAACGAGCCGCCGAGGCCGCTTCGTTGGCACGACTCGAACTCGACCCTGCCCACCTGCGCCTCTCGATCCTGCCTACCAAAGGAGGTGATTCCTTGCCACTCGAACTGGACTTCGGCGGGTTGGCGAAGGGCTATGCCATCGACGCCGCGCGCCCCCTGCTCGAAGATGAGTGGGAGATTCGATCCTATATGATTCACGGCGGCACCAGCACCGTTTACGCCTCCGGCAAAAGGGTGGACGGCTCCTCCTGGAGCGTTGGCATGGCAGGCGATTGGAAGGCGCGCGCCGGGCTTGATCGCATCGCCGTCGACGGCATCGCCATAAGCGGATCCGGCATCCAGCGAAAGGGCGAGCACATCGCCGTTCCGCCAACCCGTCGTTCCAGACGCCGGCACGATGCAGCCTGGAGCTGCTCCACCTCCGCGGCCGTCGCCGACGCCCTTTCGACCGCTTTTCTGCTGATGGACTGGCGCGAAATCCGCCAAGCCTGCGACGCGCTCGACAGCGTCCAGGCAGGCGCCTTCGTCCCAATCCGCCAGCCCCATTCCTTCGATCGCATCCGCCGCCCCTATCGGCAGACACGGCGCTTCGCCCAACTGACCCGTGCGGGCGATTGATACTCATCTATCCCACCCAGAGGAACCTACCCTATGAAACACATCCTATCCACCTTCGCCCTGGTTTTGTTGGTATCTGCGGCCTTCGCCCAAACAGCCGACAAGGTCAAGATCGATATGAAACTTCCCAAGGCCGCCTACACCGGCACCCCCAAAGACCTCGGCAAGCGCAAAAACCTTGAGCCGCCCAGGGGCAACAAGTTGCGCGACCCGATTTTCGTCCCCACTGGTTGCGGCAACCTCCTCTCCAAAGGGTGCAAAGTCACCGCCAGCGACGAGGAACCCATCATCGGGGAACTCGCCTATGTGACCGACGGTGACAAGGAACATCGCGAGGACTCTTATGTCGAACTCGGCCCCGGCAAGCAATGGCTCCAAGTCGACCTCGGAGCCGAACATCCTATCTACGCCATCGGCCTCTGGCACTACCACGGCGAGCCGAGAGTCTACAAATCCGTCGTCATCCAACTCTCCAACGACCCTGACTTCATCGACGGCGTCATCACCGTATTCAACAACGATGATGACAACATCCTCAAACTCGGCAAGGGCCGCGACAAAGAGTACCGCGAATCCCGCGAAGGCCGCCCCGTCGCAGTCGACGGCACCAAAGCCCGCTATGTGCGATTCTGGTCGAACGGCAATACCTCCGACGATATGAACCAGTACATCGAAGTCGAAGTCTACGGCAAATAACCGTTCCCTGCTCCCGCCCGGCTCCCGCGGGAATGCCTTGCCACCCGCGGGAGCGAATCCTTCCTACCTTTTCCCCAGACAGTTGCCAACCTGTCGAAGCGAATTCTGCGAACCCCTCGCCCCCAATCCTGCGCACCAGTTGCCTAACCGCAGCAACTCCCTTCGCCCGCGGCTGAGCAATCCCCCAAAGCACCGCAAAATCCCGACGCCCAGTCGCCCCAGCGCCTCTTCCCGGCCCCCCCATTGCCGATGCAAAAGAAAAAAGCGCCAGGTCTTTCGACCTGACGCTTTCCCTATTCAAGACACAACCGGAAGGGCTTAGGCCTGAGCCTCCCCATCCGCTTGCGACGCCCGTTCGCGGAGCGCCTCGCGGCGGGAGAGTTTGACCCTGCCACGGTCGTCGATGCCGATGCACTTGACCCACATCTTGTCGCCGACCTTGCAGATGTCCTCGACCGAACGAATCCGCGTCTCGGCCATCTCTGAGATATGGCACAGCCCGTCACGACCAGGCAGAATCTCGACAAATGCGCCGAAATCCTTGATGCCCGTGACCGTCCCCTCATAGAGACGCCCCTCCTCGGGCTCGGCCGTAATCGCCTCAATCTCGCGCTTGGCAATCGCCATCGAATCACCCGAAGTCGCGAAGATGTTGACCGTACCATCCTCCTCGATGTCAATCTGAGCGCCAGACGCCTCGCAGATACGGCGAATGTTCTTTCCGCCCGGACCAATCAGTTCCCCAATCTTGTCTTCGGGAATCTTGACCGTGGTAATCCGCGGCGCGTAGACCGACAGTTCCTCGGCAGGCTTCGCAATCACACCCTCGATGAAATCGAGAATATGCATCCGCCCCTTCCGAGCGCACTCCAAAGCCCCTTCCACAAGATCCCAAGTCAGGCCACGCTTCTTGAGATCCACCTGGAAACCAGTAATCCCCTTGCGCGTGCCGGCAACCTTGAAATCCATGTCGCCACAGTGATCTTCCGACCCGAGAATGTCCGTCACAAGCATCTGCTTGCTGTCATCCTCCGTGCAGAACAACCCAACCGAAACGCCCGCAACAGGTGCCTTAATCGGGATCCCCGCCTGCATCATCGCCAGAGACCCGACGCAGACAGTCGCCATCGACGACGAACCGTTCGAACCCATAATGTCCGAAACAATCCGAACCGAATACGGATAGTCGGCCGGCACCACCGGAGCAAGCGACCGCTCCGCCAATGCGCCGTGCCCGATTTCGCGCCTTCCAGTCGAACCCAAACGCCCGACCTCGCCCGTGCAATAGGGCGGGAAGTTGTAATGAAGCAGGAACTTCTTGGTCTTCGGGCCGCCCACGATGGCGTCCAATTCCTGCGCATCCTTGATGGTACCCAAGGTCACCGTTCCAAGTGCCTGAGTCTCCCCACGACTGAATATCGCCGAACCGTGACAACGGGGCAAAACACCGATTTGGGCAGACAGCGGACGGATCTGGTGCTGGGCACGACCATCGATGCGCTTACCTTCCTCTAGGATGTTGCGGCGCACATATTCGATTTCGAGAGCGTCGTAGTATTTGACGAAGGTCTCGGGCGTGATTTCCTCAGGCCACTTGGCAGCCATCGCCTCAAGCATTTTCTCTTTGATGGCGTTGATGGTGTTCTGGCGGTCGAGTTTTCCGGGGATAAGAAGGGCTGCACGGAGTTCGTTCCCGCCGTTTGAACGGAGGAAATCCATCTTCTCGGCGTCGGGCGCCTGATCGACGATGACTTTGTCAGGTTTGCCGAGTTTCCGGCGCAATTCAATCTGGATGTCGATGAGTTTCTCGACCTCTTCGTGGGCGCGTTTCATGGCGGCGAGGAAGTCAGCCTCGGAGATTTCTTCGGCGGAACCTTCCATCATGAGGAATTTGCCGCGAAGGCCTGCGTAGACTAGGTCGACATCGCTCTTTTCACGCTGTTCGAAGGTGGGGTTGATAATCCACTGACCGTCGACGCGGCCGATGCGAACGCAACCGATGGGGCCCATGAAGGGGACTTCGGAGATATGCAGGGCGGCGGAGGCTGAGTTGACGGCGAGGACATCAGTGTCATGCAGGGTGTCGGCGGAGAAGACGGTGGTGTTGACCTGCACATCGTTGTGGTATCCGTCGGGGAAAAGCGGGCGGATGGGGCGGTCGGTGATGCGTGCGCAGAGGATTTCGCGTTCGGTAGGACGGGCTTCGCGCTTGAAGTATCCGCCGGGGAAGCGGCCTGCCGCGTAGTACTTTTCGCGGTACTCGCACTGGAGGGGGAAGAAGTCGATTCCCTCACGGGGCTTGTCGGTATTGGTGACGGCAGTGAATACGACATTGTCGCCGTAGCGACAGACTACGGCGCCGGCGGCCTGCTTGGCGAGGAGGCCGGTCTCGAGCGTCAGCGGGATGCCGCCGATGTCGGTCGTGACTGAGGTGGTGTTGTCCATGCGTGAGGCTTTCGATTAGTGGCGCAGGCCGAGGTCGGTGATGAGTTTCTGGTAGCGGGCTTCGTCTTCACGCTTGAGGTAGGCCAGAAGGGCGCGGCGGTTGTTGACCATACGAATCAAGCCGTAGCGGGAGCTGTGGTCTTTCTTGTTGGTCTTGAGGTGGGCGGTGAGGGTTTCGATCTTTTTGGTGAGCAGGGCGATTTGAACTTCGCTTGAGCCGGTGTCGCGCTCGTGGCGCTTGAAGGGTGCGACGGTGGCCTGCTTGTCGATTTGGCTCATAGGGGCTCCTGAGTTGTCTTGATATATTCCTGTGGACGCCCTAGCCATAGGTCGGCCATCCAAAACGGTTTGGATGAGGCCCGCAACGGGGAGTGACTCCTTAGACACGCCGCAGGAAGAGCCGCAGTATAGCGCATCGGGTGGCGGAATGCAAGCGAAATCGGCACCCGCCGACGGCTTTCTCCTCTCCCGACGGATAGGCACCTTTTCCCCCGACAGGTAGGCACCAGGCGGGAACGGAGGTGTCTACCTTGGGGTCGCAAAGGTTGGCACCCGATGGGAAGGAAGATACTCGGCAATTGATAATGACGGGCGCTCCGGCAGATGAACTCGATGCCCTCCAATTTCGGCGGAATCCACCCCGACAGGAGTTGCTTCTTCACCTGTCCTCCAAAGGGTCGCACGGGCATCTCCCCATCGGCAAACGAGAACCATCACGCGACATTCTCAAATACCAAACACCCTCGCTACTAGGCACCACCCTCCCCAAAACCTTACTATCCGAACAGGGCTTTCCTACCAACCTCTCACCAACCACAGCGAGAAGGACGCTCAACGCAACCTACTCTAGGCGCCAACCGCTTCCCGACAACCTCATCCACCCCCCATCTGAACCAGCCCCACGAACTCCAGACCAGACACGCCACAAAATCATACCCTCAAAATCAGGCGCATCCAACCCTATACAGCCGCCCCCGCCACCCCCACAACCAGATCCATTTTATCATTGCCCTCCGCCCCAGAATCCACTATAATTTTCACCGTCATGTCGACAGCAAAAAGCCTTTGGATAGGCACCCTCCGCACCCGCGCGGGGCAAGCCATCAGAGCCGCCACCGAACTCCCGTCCGCCCTCCTCGTGGCCGCCGGGATTGCCGCCGGATGCACTCTATACAGTGGAGATAATGCCCTGCACGGCGACAGCCTGCTGGTTTTGTTCGCAGGCGGACTAAGCGTTATGGGACTCTCCGGCGCCTGTCAGATTTACCGGCGCGCCAACGCTTGGAGCCGGGCAAAAGGTTGGCTCCTCCAAGCCGCAAGCCTGCTTCCATTGGGCATCATAGCCGCCTTCCTCCCCTTCCATAGACCGTGCGAGATGCACCTCTTTCTCTTCAGCGCCGCGCTCGCGATTCTAAGCGCCGGTCTGCTCGTGCATGCGCTTGGATGCGAACGGAAAGATTGGAGCCATTTCCCCAAATTGTTGGAATCCGCTACCATCGCGCTCGCCACCGCAATCCTCATCGCCATAGGCACCATTGTGCTCAACGAGACGGTACAACTGCTCGATTTCGCCGGGCACGATCAACTCGACAAGATTACCCGCCGCCTGCTGCTGACGACCTTTTGTTCCGCCCTGCCGCTTATCGCCCTGATTGGCTTGGTCAGCCATAGCCTACCCACCTTCAGAAAGCCACTGTTTCTCCTGCTTCGTACTGTCGCGCTGCCCCTCTACCTGGCTTTTCTCGGCTTCCTTTCTCTTTACGCGCTCCAATGCCTGGTTGCTTGGCACGTCCCCGACGGGAAGGTCTATTCGCTCGTGCTCGTTGCCTCGATTGCCTGGTTTCCTTTGCGCCTGCTGCTGGCGGACCAATGCACCTTCGGCTGCCGAACCTTCTGCCGATGGGGTGGCGCGCTGCTCTTGCCGCTGATCCTGCTCCAAGCCATCGCCCTGGCCCAGCGCATAGCAGCCTACAGTCTGACTCCTATGCGCCTGACGGCCCTGTACCTGGTCATCTTTTCCGCCCTTGTTGCGTTGGTCGACCTGTTCCGACCGCAAGCCCTGCGCGTGACTCTTTGGCCATACTTGGCGACCCTCGTACCTGTCCTTCTCCTCTCACCGCTCAATCCATTCGATCTTGGGCTCACGCTCCAATCGAGGCGGCTCGGACGCTTCCGCGAGCGGCTCCGGAACGCATCTTCGCTCTCCCGAGAGGAGCAGGTTGCCGTTATGGAGATTGCCGACATTCTGAACGGTAGTTCCCCCAGAGGCGTCTACTGGCGTGGCTACTGGAGCCCCTGCTCCATCGGCGGAGCCGGCACCGATTCCAGCCAATTCCGCGATGCCTTTCGTGCCGAGTGGGGATTCCCCTACCTTCCCGACTACAAGCGCGGCGAATACCTCTCGAGGGAGCCCGACGATACCCGATTTGCCTTTCAACTTCCCAGGCTCTCCGAAGGCGACTTCCTGCCCATCCACCCCGGTGAGCGTGCCCTGCTCGGCACCATCCGCCAGTCCACCAACGGCCTCCATTTCTACACCAATAACATCCCCATTCTCGATCTGACCCCCGTTCTGACCAATTACCCCGCAGGATCGCCCCCCAGTTCATCCGCCATTCCCCTTCCCGGCAATCTCCGCCTCGTGCTGCTTGGCCGGGACTGCAGCGGATTGGTACGCACCAATGCCTCCGGGACCTGCCTACTCCAGAGGAGCACTGCTTGGTACGAGCACGCCCTGCTCCTGCGTTCGACCGATACCCCTTGATACCTACGACCTAACCCGAACAAAAGGAATAACTATGCCACCCTTCAACACCTCGCGCCGAGACTTCATCCGCAAGGCCGCCACCCTCGCCGTCGTCACCGGCCCGGCCGCCCGCACCTTTGCCGCCGGAGGCGTCAACTCCAAAGTCAACCTGGCCTTCATCGGCATCGGCAACCGCGGCAATCAGGTTGCCCACGAGTTCGCCCGCTTCCAAAACCTCTTCAATGTCGTGGCCCTAGCCGACACCGAAATGGGCCATGCGCGCACCCTCGACACCCTCAAACTATTCCCCTCCGCCGCGCGTTTCACCGACTTCCGCAGAATGTTCGACGCCAAGGCCAAGGAACTCGACGCCGTCGTGGTCTGCACCCCAGACAGCGGACACTTCCCCGCCGCTATGATGACCATGGGGTTGGGCAAACATCTCTACATCGAAAAGCCAATGGCCCACACCTTCCGCGAGGTTGAACTGATGATCCAGTCGGCCCGCAAACACAAGGTCATCACCCAAATGGGCAACCAGGGACATTCCGGCCCCAACTACTACCAGTTCAAAGCCCTCGCCCAGCGCGGATTCCTAAATGATGTCACCCGCATCGTCGCCCATATGAACATGGCGCGGCGTTGGCACAAGTGGAACGGGAAGATTCCCGCAGATGCCTTTGCCGCCCAACCCCTGCCCTCCGGGCTTGACTGGGAGACCTGGCTCGGGCAGAACCCTTGGCACGACTACAATGTCAACTACATCAACGGCGACTGGCGTTGCTGGTACGACTTTGGCAACGGCGCGTTGGGCGACTGGGGAGCGCACATTTTCGACACGGCGCACGAGTTCCTCGACCTCGGTCTGCCCGAGCAAGTGGAGGTGCGCAATGTCACCGGGCACACCGACAAGGTCTTTCCAATGAACTCGACTGTCATCTTCAAATTCCCCGCAAGAGGCCAACTGCCTGCCTGTGACATTGAGTGGTACGAGGGTCGAACCAATCTGCCCGATCTCCCCAAGGGATACGGCGAACTCAAGGCGGCGACCGACATTCCTTCGTCCGGGAACGAAACCTACAAGGCCATCAAGTCACTTCCGCCCGGGAAGGAGATTTACACCAAGCGCGGGCTCGTGCTCAAAGGCGGCTCGCACGGTTCCACGCTCGAACTCGTCGGGGAGAAGGATGCCCAGATCGAGGCGATTCTGAAGGACTTCCCGACCGGTCAGCCCGACCACTATAAGGCCTTTGTGCTGGCCATCCGCGGGGAGGCGAAGAACAATTCGCCATTCGAATTGGCGGGCCCGCTCAGCCAGGTTATGTGTTTGGGCTGCATCGCCCAGAAGCTCAACCGTTCCTTCCGATTCGACCGCACCACCAAGCGTATCGTCAACGATTCGGTCGCCAACGCGATGCTGGATGGGCCCGCCCCGCGCAAGGGCTGGGAAGCCTTCTACAAGATCTAGCCCGCGCGGTTCCTTCCTATATGGCCGTGCGGCGCCCCCCCCCCGGCGGCCCGGGGCCATAGATTACAAACCACCCCCCCCCCCCCGCCCCCACAAACCCCCC
>JAXFQS010000073.1:0-10759 GCA_034178815.1 Kiritimatiellia bacterium
GCCCAGATCCGCCAGCAGCAGCACCTTGAAAAGCCCTTGCATCGGGAGCGAGAGCCGCCCCCCAATCCACTGCATGTCGAGGATGTCGTACCACCAGGTTGACCAGACGATGGCAAGCGGGGTGGCGAAGAGCAGAAGGATGCGAATCCACTTGAGGAGTTGCTTGGTCATGGCGGGTCAGTAGACGAAGTCGAGTTGTAACCGGAGGAAATAGGCCGGCTTTTCTCCTTCCAGCCCGGTATATTCGCCGGGGACTAGGAATTCGCCCCGGATGAGCCCTCCGAGGTCGCCGCGGGAGCCAAAGAGGTTCTTTACGAGCATGAAGTTGTACTGGGCGACTCCTAGCCATCCGTAGTACTGGCCTTCGCCGCCGTTGGCGTGGAGTTCGGAGTTTGGCACGAGGGTGAAGAGGGGGCCTGTGTGGAAGAAGATGCGGTGGGCGTTGGCGAAGTGCATACGCCCGGGGGCGGCCTGGAAGACGCCTTCGGTGCCTTCGTCTGGTCTGAAGGAGAGGCCGCCTTGGATGGATGGATAGAGCAGGTTGCACCAGTTGCCCATGCCGTTGACATAGTTTATCTGTCCCCAGAGGAGGAGTTCGCTGAAGTAGGGGTGTCTGCCCCAAAGGGGGTTCCAGTCGGTGACCGTGCCTTGATTGGGGTCGCTGTCGCCGGAGAGGGCGAAGAAGCCGCCTCCGAGCCAGGGCTGGACGGGGAGGAAGGGGGCTCTGGGGAAGGTGTATTTGGCTTGGGAGTAGAACATCCAGGCGCAGATGTCGCGTCCGTCGTCGGTGCGGCCTGTCTGGAATGCGGCCTCGATTTCGGCGGCGATTTTCTGTCCGAGTCCCGGGCGGAAGCGGACGCCTTGCGTCCAGATGTTGCGGCCTGGGCGGGTGGCATTGCGGTAGCGGTAGTCTTCCTCTCTTTTCCAGATGGCGTAGAGGTCGAGTGGGGCGGCGGGGTCGACGAGCGTGGTGGTGTGGTATAGGCCGACGGCGGATTCGAGGGAGCCTTCGGCGGCGACTTCGCGCTGGTTGAGTTGGCGCTCGGGGTATTTGGTGCCGTGGGGGGTGCCGAGGGCGAGGAAGTTCTCGGGTTCCTGGACGATTCCGAAGAGGCGGAGGGTGTGTTCGGGGGTGATGCGCCAGGTGGCGAGCAGGGCGTCGGTGTAGAAAGTCCGGAAGCCGTCTCCCGGGGTGCCGTCACCGAAGATGCGCCACGAGCCGAAGCCCATCAGGTCTTGGCGGCCGACTCTCAGGTCTAGGCTGTCGTCGAAGAGGTTTTTGGCTTCGAAGTAGAGTCCGGCGAGGACGAGTTCGTCGGGCCAGGTGTAGGAACTGCGCTGGTCGCGGTGGGCGATGAACTTCTGCCATTCGTTGGCGAATTTGATATTGAGGGCGTAGTCTCCGCGCCAGCGCGCTTCGCCCCAGATCCATTCGCGGAAGCGGAAGAGGTTCTCCATGACGGCCATGCCGCCGTAGGTGGGCATCCGGTTGTAGAGTTCCTGCCTGGCGACGAGGGAGACCCCGCCGTCGAAGGTCAAGGGCGGCTCGGGGCGGGCTTCGGGCGTCTGGGCCAGAAGCGGCAGGGCCAGCAGGGCGAGCGGGGCAACTCGGGTCACGGATCTCCTTGTCGGTCGGAAACAAAAGAAGCACAACCCGCGAGGATTGTGCTTCTTCAAGATGGTGCTCGGGGGGGGACTCGAACCCCCACGGATCGCTCCATATGCCCCTCAAACATACGTGTCTGCCATTCCACCACCCGAGCTAAAGGTGTGTCGCAAAACGGAGACAAAGACTACCATAGTCCGATGGCCGTGTCAAGCCGCAAATGCAGGGAGCGGCCGAAAAAGTGGTGCGGTTGCCTCCGCCGGCGGTCGGTGCTAACCTTTCGACCCCTATCCTGTCAGCCTGCCGTTCTCTTTCGTGGGCACCTTTTGGGGGCTCGGGCGTCTACCTGCCGCCGCCTCTCTTAGCAACCTTTTGGGGGCACTTCTGCGCGGCGAGTCGAGCCCTCCTGGCGAGTGCTCTAGGCCAAAATCGCCACCGCGGCGCAAAGATTCTTGACATCGGGGGGCGCGATTTGATACTCTCTTCCTCGCACCGCATATTCGAGCCAGAGTGGCGGAATGGCAGACGCAGCGGACTCAAAATCCGCCGCCCAAAAGGCGTAAGGGTTCAACTCCCTTCTCTGGCACCATCGTGCTTCCTCCGCATTCCTGTTTTGCTCCCCTATTCAAAGTGTAAAGGGGCGGCATGCTAGGGCGTTGTACCGTTCCTCCCCGCATCCTCGGCAGGGGGGAATCGGGATTGCGGGGCGTCTTCCGTCCGCGCCGGGGCAAGGCGGCCGGCCCCGAGAAATGGGCTCGACAAACGGCTCGGATTTGTGCTATACTGGCAGAGTCAGATTAGAAAGGATTGCGTATGGCACAGCGTGTGAATCTTCCAAAGACTTCGATTGCGCCAGGAACCGTGGCGGCCGTGTTGCTGTTGGTGTTGGCGGTCGCTGGGGCCTGCTGGTTCTGGTTTGGCTGGCGCATCGAACCGCCGAACTGCTCCTTCGCGGTGTTGATGCGCAAGACGGGCGAGCCGTTGCCGCCAGACCAGATTCTCGCCGACCACCCGGGGCAGAAGGGGATTCAACTGGAGGTCGTCCCCGAAGGGCGCATATTCCGCAATCCTCTGGTTTGGAGCCACGAGATTTGCCAGATGACGAGCATTGCCGCCGGCCGCTTCGGCGTGCTCGTGCGTAAATACGGGAAAGATCTCCCGGAAGGGGAAATTATCGCCCCCTCTCCCGAGTACAAGGGCATCGTGCCGGAGGTGCTCGGCACCGGGCGCCATCGCATCAACCCCTACGCCTACGACATCCAACTGTTCAACGATATCCGCATCGCGCCCGGGTATGTCGGGGTCGTCACCAAATTGACCGGAGAAGACCTCTTTTCAGCCCCCGGAAAGGTTGCGGGCGGGGTCGGCTCGCGCGGCTTCCTCTCAGCCCCCGGTTGCAAGGGCGTCCAGGCACAGGTGCTCCGAGAGGGCACCCACCGCCTCAATCCTTATATCTACTCCGTCAGCCTAGTCAATATCCAGAGCCAGCGCATCGAACTGACCGGCAACGATGCGATTATGTTCTTGACGCTCGACGGCTTCCCCATCACCGTCGAAGGCACCCTGGAGTTCAACATCGACCCCGAAAAGGCCGCCCTGCTGACCCACGAAATCGGAGATATGGACGATATCCGCCGGAAAATCATCCTCCCTTACGCCAGAGGCTTCTCCAGGCTCGAAGGCAGCAAGCAGAAGGCCACCGCGTTCATCGTCGGCGAGTCGAGACAGGCCTTCCAAGATAGCCTTGAAAAGTTCCTCAAGTCGGTTTGCGCCCCCTGGGGAATCTCCCTCAACTCCGTGCTCATCCGCGACATCATCCCGCCCCAGGACATCGCCGCCATCATCCGCGATCGGGAACTTGCCGCCCAGGAGTGCCGCAAGATTGAACAGCAGATTGTCCAGGCCAAGTCCCTCGCCGACCTGGAGCGCCAAAAGGCTCTCGCCGACCAGAGCCGGCAGAAGGTGCTGGCGGAAACCGAGCAGATCCGCTCCCGCATCGCCGCTGAACAGGCCCAAGTCGAGAAGTTGACCCAGGCCAAGGCCCAACTCGAGGTCGCCCGCATCGGACTTGAGACCGCCAAGACTGAGGCGCAGGCAAAATTGACCATTGCCGAGGCCACCCGTAAGGTCGTCGAACATCAGAACCGCGCGGAAGCCGATGTCCTGCGCCAGCAGGTGCAAGCTTACGGTAGCGAAGGGGACTATGTCGAAGCGGCGCTTCTGGAGAAACTCGCACCCCAAATTAAATCCATCACCGTCCCGGATGTGCCCGATGGAATCCTCGGGCTTCCTGTTCGGGAAGGGAAGAAAGGAGGTGCCCAGTGAAGAAGGTTTTGGCGCTTGCGACTGCCGCCGCGGTCGGGTTGGGAATCTACGGACTCTTTCTTTGGACTTTCTGCCGCATCGAGGTGCCGGCTGGGCATATGGCTATCGTGACGGCGAAGACGGGCGATCCTTTGCCCGCGGGCGAAATCTTGGCCGAGCGTGGTCAGCAGGGTATCTGGCGTGACCCGTTGCCGGAGGGACGCTATTTCCTCAATCCGGTTGAATATTCTTGGAAGATCGTGCCGAACCTGACGGTCCCGGCGGGCAAGGTGGTTATGGTGACTTCTCGGACGGGAAGGGAGTTGCCTTCTGGGCAGATTCTGGCCGCGGACAAGTCCGGCAAGGGGGTCTGGCGGAATGTGCTTGGGCCGGGGACTTATCGGTTGAATCCGTACGGCTACGCGACGCGTTTGCTGGATGCGGTGAGCATTCCGATTGGTTATGTCGGGATTGTGACATCGCAGACGGGTAAGCCGGCGAAGAAGGGGGAGTTTGCTAAGCCTGGGGAGCAGGGGGTGCTGGAGCAGACGCTCGCGCCGGGGCTTTATTACATCAATCCGCGGGCGTACCAGGTGGATGTGATTGAGGTCGGGATGAATCAGGTGACGATTGTGGGCGAGGCGGGGAGCGTGGTGGTGACGAAGTCGCAAATCCAGCAGGCTTCCGGGGGGACTGTGGTGGATCAGTTGCAGGCGGTGGCGCTTGAGCGGCAGAACTTGAATCGGGTGAATTATATGCGAGAGAAGAGTGAGGAGTTTGTCTCGCAGGGGCGGTCGGCAGAGGGGCGTGGGAGGAAGCAAAAGGTTTCGGCTTCGGGTTCTTGGTCGAGCAAGTTGCTCGGTGGGGTGTCGCGTGCTGGTCGTCGTTCGGAGTCCTGTCCGGAGCCAGAGGTTGAGGAGAAGTCGGCCGCATTGGCGGAGCCGGTGGCGGTGTCGGCTCCGGGTGGTTCCAGGGTGGGGTCGAAGGCGGAGGGTAAGCCGAAGTCTGTGCAGCTGGCGCTTGACAATGCGTCGGCTTTCGCGTTGAAGCGGTTTGTGGAGTTCCCTTCGAGGGATGGGTTTCAGATTATGCTGGATATGACGGTGGAGTTCGAGCTGCTGCCGGATCAAGTCTCGCGGGTGTATATGCTTTACGGGGATTTGCCGGCGGTGGTGGAGAAGATTATTCTGCCGCAGATTCTGTCGGTCTCGCGTCTGAAGGGTTCGACTTACAAGGCGCGCGATTTTATCGACGGGGAGGGGCGTCAGCAGTTTCAGGAGCAGTTGCGGGAGGAGTTGGTCTCGGTTCTGAAGGAGAAGCACATTTTGGTTCACAATGCGATTATCCGGCATGTGGAGATTCCTTCCGAGATTCTCACGCCGATTCGCGAGTCGAGTCTGGCGCAGGAGCAGAATCTGACCAATTTGGCGCGTCAGGAGACGGCGCAGCAGCAGGCTTTGCTCAACACTCAGGTGGCGCTGGTCGATCAGAATCGTGCGCAGGTGCTGCAGGAGACGGAGAAGTTGATCGCGACGATTCAGGCGGAGACGAAGAAGTCGATTGCGCTTATCCGTGCGGAGGCGGAGCGGTCGGTCGCGGGGCTGGAGTTGGAGCGGTCGAAGTTGCAGGCGGAGATTACGGCGGTTCGGGGGGATGCGGAGGTGCAGTCGAAGTATCTGGTCACGGCGGAGCGGGCCAAGGGGGAGCAGTTGCGCGCGGCGGTCTTCAAGGATCGGTCGAACTTCGGGCGGCTGAAGTTTGTCGATGCGCTGGGGGAGGATCTCTCGGTTCGGGTGTTGCACGCGGGGCCGGGAACGCTTTGGACGGATCTGAAGGGGTTGCAACCTGCGCTCCCGGTTCCTGCCAAGCAGTAGAGCCACTTTGTTTCAACCAATTAAAGGAGCCGATATGAACCTTCGCCTGGCGGTGGTAGCCACCTTCGCCCCGCTTTGTTGTCTCTTCGCCGAACCGGCGATTGCGCCCAAGTTTCTCGTGGAGTCTCCGGCTCAGGTGTCGGTCGAGAAGGCGAATCCGGCGGTCTCGGTGTCGATGCTTGAGGGCGGGAACTTCGAGATTCGTTTTGCCGAGGGGGCGAAGCACTATCCCGGGGTGACGGTCAAGCCCAAGGAGAAGTTCTGGGATCTCTCCCCGTGGGGGCGCGTCCAGTTGAAGATCACCAACATCGGCAAGACCGCCCTCGGCCTCCACGCGCGGGTCGACGAGTACACCGGAGCGGTCTACAAGCACGACTCGTGGAACACCGAGCAGTCTTGGCTCAAGCCCGGACAGTCCCAGACCCTCAAGGTCATCTTCGGCCACCACTACGGCCACAAGCCCGGCTATCCCCTCAACTCCGCCCGCGTCAAGCAAATCCTCCTCTTCACCGCCTCCGCGCCAAAGGGCGGCGCTTTTCGCATCGAAGAACTCCAGGCCGCGGGCTCCACCGGAGAGAAACCGCCCGTCAAACCCAAGGCCCCTTCGCGCAAACCCAAAGACGGCATCTTCTTCAACGGCCCCGCCGCCACCAATACCCTCGTCAAAGCCAAGACCCCCTGGGATCTCTCCGACTACTGGCACGCCACCCTCACCCTGCGCAACCCCGGAGCGACCCCCGCCAAAGGCCGCGCCCGCCTCCTCTCACAGGGCGGCACCTCCTCCACCGTCGCCTACGACCTGCCCCCCCGCTCGACCCGCGACATCGACATCCCCTTCCTCCCCGACACCCCCTGGAAAGGCCCCGAACAGCCCGTCCTCAAACCCCACCAGAAAGGCACCGGAGGCTCCACCTTCGACAGCCGTAATGTCAACCGGATCCAACTTCTCCCGGACACCAAAGGCCCCGTCGAAATCATCAAAGCAGCCGGCTCCCAGGCACCGATGCAGACCCCGCCTTGGCTCGGCACACGCCCCCCCGTGCCCGGCGACTGGAAGCAAACCCTCGACGAAAACTTCGACCGCCTCGACCTCCGTCGTTGGAACATCTACGCACCAAACTACTGGGATAAACGCACCCACTTCTCCAAAGACAACCTCATCGTTAAAGACGGCAAAGCCATCCTCCGCTACCAGCGCAAACGCGGCTGGCACAACGATTCCCAGGGACACAAAGCCGGGCAGACCGACTACGCCTGCGGCATCCTCTCGACCTACGGCAAATGGACTCAGCGCTACGGATACTTCGAAGCACGAATGAAACTTCCCACCGCTCCAGGCCTATGGCCCGCCTTCTGGACAATGCCCGACCGAGGCCGCGACAAAGACCCCTCAGGCAAACAATTCTGGCTCCGAACCGACACCAAGAAAATAGCCGGCGACACCATTGGCGGCATGGAATTCGACATCATGGAACACCTCACCGCCTGGGGCCCCCACCGCTTCAACATCGCCTTCCACTGGAACGGCTACGGCAAAGAGCACCTCGCCACCGGCACCGACTACGCCCTGCTCGGACCTGACCCCGAAGGCTACATCACCATCGGACTCCTGTGGGAGCCAGGCCAAGCCTCCATCTACGGAAACGGCCGGCTGATGGCAACCTGGAAGAACGCACGCGTCTCAGATACGCCCGCCTATCTCATCCTCTATATGGTCTCCGGCGGCTGGGCAAACAACGCCCTCGAAGACAACCGCCTTCCTGCCGACTTTACCATCGATTATGTCCGCGCCTGGCAACGCGCCGACCTTGCCTCGCCAACCGACGGCCCCCAGAAAAACGAAGCCCATCCCTACTCTCTCGACAACTAAATCCACCTATGCGAACCCTCCTAGTACTACCCTTCCTAGCCGCCTCCATCCTCCATTCCGCCGACTGCCGCATCTCCACTGCCGACCGCCGTCTGCAGTTCGCCCCGGCCGCGGTCGAGACTAACGACTGGCGCGCTGAAGTCCGCCTTGACGCCAACGCCTTGCGCCAGACGATAGACGGCTTCGGCCCCGCTTTGACGGGCTCCTCCTGCCACAATCTTATGCGCCTGCCGACCGAACGCCGCCGCGCGATTCTCAAGGAGTGCTTCGGCGAAAGGGGGTGGAACTGCGTGCGCGTCAGCATCGGGTGCTCGGACTTCTCGCTTGACGAGTATACCTATTGCGACACGCCGGGGATTGAGCACTTCGCCCTCACCCGATACGAGACAGACGAACTCTTTCCCGTGCTCCGCGAGGTGTTGGAGATAAACCCCAAAGTCCGCATTCTCGCCTCGCCGTGGACTTGCCCTCGTTGGATGAAGGTGAAGGATCTCAAAAGCCTCGAGCCCTACCATTCCTGGACGGGCGGGCAGCTCAATCCCAAGCACTACGGGGCCTATGCGGACTATTTCGTCCGCTACCTTCAGGCTATGCAGCAGGCGGGATTCGAGGTCGACTGGCTGACCATCCAGAACGAACCGCTCAACCGTTTCAATTCCGCCTCGCTCTTTATGGGGTGGAAAGAGCAGCGGGACTTTCTCAAGCAGGCTTTGGGGCCGGCGCTGGCCAGGGCTGGGCTCAAGACGAAGGTTCTTTTGTGGGATCACAATTACAACTATGACAAGGTGGCGGGGCAGACCGACTATGTCCGGCGTATCCTTGCCGACCCTGCCGCCGCTCGCTACGCCGCGGGTTCTGCCTGGCATGCCTATATGAACGGGGACAAGAACGAGTTGCTCAAGATCCATGATTCCGCGCCGGAGAAGGAAATCCACTTTACGGAGTATTCCAGTGGCAAGTGGAGTTATCCGTTCGAGAAGGATTTTATGTGGTCGATGGAGGAGTTGGGCATCGGGTGCGTCAACCGCTGGTGCCGTTCGGTGGTCATCTGGAACTTCCTTTTGGACGAGCGGTGCGGGCCGAAGCGTCCGAAGGGTTGCCAGACGGGGATTGGCGCGCTGACGGTCGATTTTACGGCGTCTGGCGGGCCTTCGATTGTGCGGGAGTCGCACTATTTCCTGCTGAGCCACCTGTCGCACGCGTTCTCGCCGGGGGCGCGGATTCTGAAGTCGCCGGAGCGTCCCATCCCGGGTGTCCTTTTTTGCGCGGGGCTCAATCCCGACGGCTCCTGCGGGGTTGCGATTGGCAACCAGTCGACCGAAACGCGCCTGCTGACGGTCAGTTGCCAAGGCCGTCAGGCCACATTCAGGTTGCCGCCCCAGAGTTTCGCCTCGGGGAGGTTTTGATTGTGGCGCAGAAGGGGTAGGCGATGAGGCGGTTGTTGCTGTTGATGCTAACCGTTCCGCTGGTCGTCTGGTCGGCGCGGTTTCCCCACTATGCTTCGCGCGAACGCCAGTCGCTCTCGGGCACTTGGTCTTTCGCGTGGCTGGGCGACAAGGCTGATGTCTCGTCCATCGACCCGTCGAAAGTCGCCTGCCCAGAGGTCGCGGCGGTGCCCGGCGTCTACGATACATCGCTGGCCTGCTACGGCCGCCGGGGAACCGCGCTCTACCGTCGGAGCGTGACCACCGGCGAGGGGCGCTATCGCCTGACTTTCGAGGGGCTCGGGCTCTACGCGAAGGTCTGGCTCGATGGTGCGATTCTGGGGGAAATCAAGATTCCCTGGTCGACCGTCTCGTTCGACTTCGACGCCCGCGCGGGCGAACACGACCTGACGGTGCTCGTCGACAACCGCTACAGCGAGAAGACCGCCCCTCTCTTTAAGCGCGACTACGACTTCTATCCCTACGGCGGCATCTACCGCGACATCACCCTGACCACCCTGCCTAGGCGCCGCGTCGAACGCATCCTCGCCCAGACCCTCCAGACCTCGCCCGCAAAGGTGCGTATCACCGTCTTCACCGAAGGGGCACGAAACGGAGAGAAAGTTGCGCTCCATTTCAACCGCGACCTTGCCACCTCCCGCGACCTTTCATTGGTATCCAACCGGGCCACAGGCGAGTTCCTTTTGGACGGAGCCTTGCCTTGGACACCCGACCGCCCCGAACTGCAACTCGTCACCGCCGACTACGCCGGAGACCGCGTCACCGAACGCTTCGGCGTGCGCACCATCGCCACGCGAGGCAGAACGATACTCCTCAACGGCGAACCCCTCAAACTCTACGGCGTCAACCGCCACGAGGCCCATCCCCAGTTCGGCCCCGTCCAGAACCTTCACCTCATGCTCGAAGACATCCGCCTCGTGCGCGAACTCGGCGGAAACTTCATCCGCACCGTCCACTACCAGCACGACCCCGCGTTCTACGAACTCTGCGACGAAACCGGCATGCTCCTCTGGGTCGAAAGCCTCGGCTGGGGCCTCGGCGGCTACGGACAACCCAACAACCGCACCCTCCTCGACAACCTCCCCCTGCTCGAACAAGAGACCCTCGCCCTCGCTCGAATCGCCGCCAACCATCCCTCCATCATCCTCGCCGGATTCCTCAACGAATGCGCCTCCGATAACAAGGCCAACCTCCCCGTCTACCAATCTCTCGCCGCCATCCTGCGTACCAACGCCCCCAACGCACTCGTCTCCTACGCCTCCAATCGTATCCGCCACGATGTCTGCATGAGCGTATGCGATGTTGTCTCCGTCAACTACTACCCCGGCTGGATCTGGCCCGAATCCCACGGCAATCCTGAGGACGGAATAGCCCCTTTCATACGCACCGTCGCGGAGTGGGCCTGCGACCCGAAGAACGCCGATGTCTGCAACAAACCCCTCATCACCTCGGAAACCGGTTGCTGCGGCGTCTATGGTGTACGCGACCCTGCCGCCGCCCAATGGTCTGAGGAATACCCAAGCCGCTACCTTGCCGAAAGCATCCGCGCCTCTATGGGGACTGGAAGGTTTGCCGGGGTCTGCATCTGGCAGATGTTCGACACCCGTTCTTATGTCAATATGGGCAATGTTCGCGGCAAGTTCCGCGGCTTCAACAATGC
>JAXFQS010000117.1:0-7709 GCA_034178815.1 Kiritimatiellia bacterium
TTCGAACTCCTCTATAACGGCAACCCCATCCCCGCCGAAGGACTCTACTACAACGAAGGCGAGATCCTCACCAACCTCACCGTGCGCGTCCCCGCCGCCGTCTCCTCGCCTATGACCCTCGCCGTGACGAACCTCGTCGGCCCCGGCATCGTTCAGATTAGCCCCGCAACCGTCACCATCGCCACCGGAGAGACCCTCTCCACTGCCTTCAATGTCTTGATTGCAAACGGCGATTCCAACGGCACCATCCGCATCACCCAGCGCACCGTGCCCGTAGTCTACAAGCCGCTCGACATCCCCGTCAACACCTACAATGTCGACCCCGAAGCCACCCTCACCTCCCCGCTCCAGAGCGACTTCGCTCCCTTGCAGACCATTCAGTTCCGCGCCACCTTCAAGGATGTGCTCGCCGATAAGGTCTACTGCTATATCGACTACGGCGACGGCAGCAACACGAACTTCACCCTCACCGGGCGGCGCGACTCCACCGGCGCCATCAACGGCCTCGCCCCTTGGGCCAACTTCTCCCTGAGCGCCAACCACGCCTACTCCAACGGCGGTAAGACCTACCAGTGGACCATCTACTACACCGACACCTTCACCTCCTGGGACGACCACGCCAACTGGCCCGCCTTGACTGGCTCGGCCGTCATCTCCGCGCCCCGCTACCTCCATGTCATCAAGCGCGGCTCCGGCGATGGCACCGTCGCAGCCGTCACCGCCGGCGATGCCACCAAGAACGACATTCTCGATGGTACCTCCAAGGTCTCCGGTAGCGACAACCGAACCCTCCTTTTCCCCTTCGCAGCCGATGCCAGCAATGTCGTCAACTCCTGCGTCCTCTCCGCATTCCCCTACTCGGCGGAATTCACCACATCTGGCCGTACCGAAGCCCAGAACGAGTCCTCTTCCGACACGGCCAACTACTTCTGCGCTTGGCTCTGGCCCTCCGAGTTCCAAGTCTCCGGCGACGAGGCCGGCAAGATAACCGCCTACGACAATCCCAACAGCGTCACCGTCACCTTCCCTGAAGCCCAAAACAACGGCGGAACCTATCCCGATATTACCCTCTACGCCCTCTTCTCCGGCGAGTACATCGAGGGCGATGGCGTCGGCGACTACGACAAGGACGGGCTGCCCGACTTCTGGGAAAAACTCTACTGGGAGGTCACCCCCAACGCCCAGACTGATGCCCTTTTCAAGCCCGGCAATGCTGCCGACAATGACGATGGCGACTGTTTCCCCGAGGCCGGTGTCTCTTGGCTCTGGCCCTCTGGCGGCACTAGTTTTCATCCCACCGGTCAGCCGTTCAGCAACCTCCTTGAGGCGCGCGGTGTGGTGCCGGAGGCGGACAGCATCCAGGAGTTTGGTATCAAGATTCCCGAGGAGCCGTGGGAGACTTCGCCCTATCTCCCCGGCACGGATCCGACTAAGGAGGATACCTCTGGTGACGGCTATGTCGACGGCTGGAAGTACTACTTCTGGAACATCGCCAAGAACGATCCCGAGGCCGCCAACCACTTCAAGAAGTACGATCCAACTTGGCAGAATCCCGAGGGTCTTCCCATCGATCCGGCGGAAGTCGTCGAGGCTTTTGAGCCCGCCAAACTGCTCTCTCACGCGGGCGACCCCGACAATGACGGGTTGACCAATTTCGAGGAGTATCAACTCGGCACGAACCCGCTCCATTTTGATACCGACGGCGATGGTCTGAGCGACGGATACGAGGTCGCGATGTCGGGCGAGGGCTTCGAACTCAATCCGCTGGCGGCCGATGCCGGAGGCAACCCCGACGGCGATGCGATGGCGTACGCCACAACGGTTTTCAGCAGGGAGGAGGAGCGCGACAATAATGGCCTTCTGCCGTTGGTCTCGAACGGCGATGGTGAGGTCTACTTCATCTACGCGGTCGACCCCGCCGCTATGTTCACGGACGACAACGGTGTGGTCTGGAGTCTCGATGCGGGTCCGCTTCCGGATAGTGTCCTCGAGAACGGAATCATCTTCAAGGCGTTCCGGTATGGCGTTTACGCGGACAGTTCCATCTATGCCGCGCTTGAAATCGTCGATCCGGCGCTCTACGGCCAGTTTGAGGCGACGGGTGCTTCTGCTTCGTGCGCAATCATTCACGGTCTGGTGTGCGAAGCGTTCGGCTTCGACCCACGCACGGGTTGGGCTGTTTCGGCCGATGCGGTGGTGCGTCCGGACGGGGTTCCTGCGGGCAATCCGAACACCAGGGCGTACTCCACGCTTGACGAGTATCTGCTGTTCCAGTACACCTACCGCGAGATGGGCGGGGCGGTCACCATTGCCGCCAACGCCACTGGCAGCAACGATGGCATCCCCACGCGCACGAACCCTGGCTCGCCTGATACGGATGGCGACAAGGTGCCCGATGGTTGGGAACTGTACACGGGCTACAATCCTTGCGACGGCCGCGATGGGGAGATTCTCACGGACGGCGATTTGACTGTGGCGACGGAGTTTGCCGGCGTGCAGAGCAGCGCGGTTCACGGCTTCGAGAATCCTCACGAGGCCGATGGGTGGCTCAACAAGTTCTGGCCGACCGACCCGCGCAGTCCGTATGACTATCCCGAGGCGGGCGATACCGACGGCGATGGTGTCTCCGATTATATTGAGGGCAAGGTGTTCATCCATCCCCAGGGCGAGACGGACATGGAGCACCGGGACTATGAGAAACTCTTCGCGGAGGTTCCGAATGTCTACACGGCGGATGTTTCGAAGTTCTATCGTAAGCGCTCGGCCTATGAGTTGATTGTCTACGGCGGCGGCTTGAATCCCTGCTGCGCCGATACGGACGGCGATCTGATTCCCGACAACTACGAGGTGTCTCAGGCGCAGTCTTTCGACGAAGAGCGCAAGGATTGGCGCAACACCAAGACGGGGTGCTATGGTATGGATGGCACGGTTGACGATGGTATGGCGGACTATGACCACGACGGGCTTCTGAACTATCAGGAGTATATGGTCGGCGCTATGCGCCATTTCCGCTACGACATTAGCACCAACGAGCTTCCTTTGGACTTCGTCTCCGGCACCTATCCGGGATTGGTAGGCGACGGGCTCGACGGCGGCCGGCTCTTCTTCACCGCCAAGTCCTGGGACGAGTGCGGTCGCGGGAACGGTTTCCTTCCCGCGTTCTACCTCAGAGATGTCTACGCCTCGGCCGATGTCTGGAACCCCGACACGGACGGCGATGGTATGGACGACTACTACGAGATGTTCCACGGTCTGAACCCCATCCTTGGCTCCGGCAGTTTCGAATCCGACAAGATTGCCCAGGCCGAGCTGGAGTGGAACATGGCGCTGATGACCTACAAGAACAACCCCATCTGGGACAACACCCACACCGACTCCCTGATGGACTTCAAGAAGTATCCTTGGACTGCCGGCATGTCCATCGCCGACCCAGACATGGACGGCATCATCAACCTCGACGAGGCCATCAACGCCAACTCCTACCAGAGTGCTAACTACCACTCGGATCCGACCCCTGCTTGGATGACCGATCCATCCTACGCAGGTTCCTATGTCAGTCGTTTCTACCAGATGTCCTCCTTCTCGGGTATCTTCGTCGGTCCGCCCATCACCCCTGTTTACTGGATTGAAGCCGCCGACCAGCCAAAGTTCTACCCGACCGACGCCCGGTTCTTCTACTCCTTCGAGGTCAACGAAGGCTTCGACACCGATGGCAGCGGTCTCTCCGACAAGGAGAAAGTCGCCGCCGGCAAAGACCCCATCGATCACTACGACAACGGCTCGCCCAGACGCCAGGCTATGTGGTTCGACGGCTCCAACTCCGCCCTCACCACCCCGGGCAACCTACCCCTCTTCCCCTCCACCAGTTCCCTCTTCACCTATAAAGACTACTACCAGGCCCTGAGGAACTACACCGTCGAACTCTGGGTTCGCCCCGAAGACCTCACCCGCGAACAAGTCCTCATCGAGCGCCCCTGCGTCTACCCCTCCAGCAACGAGCCACAGGGCAACGCCGCGCGCGTCCGCTACACCTTCCGCCTCGGCATCCAGCAGGGCGGCGCCCTCTTCGCCGAATATGACGGCGCAGGCGACTCCGAAGCCACCACCGAAAAACTCGTCTGCGGCTCCACCACACTCGTCCCCAACGAATGGGTTCATGTCGCCGCCGTCGTCAACGGCTACGCCAAACGCTTCGAACTCTATGTCAACGGCAGACTCGCCGCCTACAAAACCACCACCGTCATCCCCGCCAACGGCGTCTACGCCTCCTCCCTCATCCCCGACCAGAGCCCTACCAACACGGTCGACAACTCCACCTCCGACTTGATTAAGATTCCCGGCCTCTTCGCCGAATCGGTTCAAGCCCCGTTGAACATCGGCGCCTCCGTCGGCCGCGAGCCCCAGACCATATTCTACATCGAAAATGGTGTCGACCGCACCGCCACCTTCCTCGGGCAAGTCATCTGCACCAACTTCTTCAAGGGCTACATCGACCAGGTTCGCATCTGGAATGGCGCCCGCACCGCCGCCGAGATTGCCGCCAACTACACCCGCCGCTTCACGCGCGCCGATGCCCTGGCCAACCGCGATGAAGTCTCCATCGCCGCCTACAAGGCCATCCTCGAAGACCAGCAGGCTGCCCTCGATGTCGAACTCCCTGCAGCCCTCTTCTACCACTACTCCTTCGACAACTTCTTCAGCACCGGACTCACCGCCGCCGGCACCCAGCAGAACGCTGCCCCCGTGCTCACCGCCCCTAAAGGTTGGTTCGCCACCCAGGCCCCGGCCGACTATATCCCGACCGTCCTGACCATGACCCCCAACACCTCCTACTCCCTCCTTTACGGCGCAGGCGTGCCAACCGGCCCCAGTGCCGTCTACCCCGTGAGACAGTATGTCCCCATGGCGCAGAATATGATTGGACACCTGCCTTTCCGCGGCGCCGTCACCAACAACCTCGTAATCAACAACGATGAAGTCCTCGACTCCCGTTTCTGGGCTCACACCCACGCCGGGGTAAACTCCAATGGTGTCTATCGTTTCCCCAACGCCGCCTCGCCCTATGGTATGTGGTGGGTGCACGACAACCACGAATCCATCACCACCTTTGACAGCCCGCAAACGATGGTCTCCAAGCCCCGCACGGGGTGCGAAGTCGCCGGACTCAATGTCACGGGCGATCTTATTCCCCTCGGCAATGCGTGGGCGAAACCTGTCGCCGAGGGTTGGGACGGGGCGGGCCCTGTCGGCGGATCGTGGTCGGCGCTGGACACTTCCGACTCCAACGGCAATGGTCTTCCCGACTGGTTCATCGCCAAATACAATGGCAATCCCGCGCAGACCGACCGCACCGCGTCCGACTATATCGGCTGGACGATGATTGACTCGGCAACGGGCAAGTCCTACGGTAGGCTCTATCTCGAATTCCTCGCCAACGGCAACACGACCGACAGCGATGGCGACGGCCTCCCCGATTGGTGGGAAAGTTTCTTCGGGCTGGATCCGTTTGACCCCGAAGGCGACAACGGCCCCTACGGCGACCCTGACGGCGATGGTCTCAACAACTACGCCGAGTATCTCGCCTGGCTCGACCCCTTCCGCTTCTCCACCTACGAAGACCGGATCGCCGATGCCTTCCACTATCTCAACAATGTCAACTACACCCTCGGGCTGCTTCTCTCCGATAGCGACTATGTCGAAGACCTCTTCGAGGCCGGCTACAACAGCCGCTTTGCAGACCCCTGGGCCTCTGACGGAACGGTCGACGCCGATAACGACGGCTGGGATCTCTGGAGCGAAGCCCGCTTCGTCCGCGGCTACCGCCACAGCACCAATCCCACGGTCGGCAGCGATGCCACCGGCGACCAGGCGCCTATCCCCGCCATCGCCCTCAATGTCAGTTTCGCCACCTCCCGCGAAGTCGCCCTCTCCAACTCGACCCTCGTCGTCTGGGGCTACAGCGGCACCAACGCCCGCGACCAGCAGAACGCCCCCAACGCCGTCTGGACGATTCCGCTCGGCGTCTCCGCCAGCAACACCCTATCCCTAGGCACCGTTCGCCTCGATGCCAAGGCACGAGGCGTCCTGCCTCCTGGCAACCTCTTGCCCGGAAGCGTGGTTATCTCCACGGAAGAGGCTCGGGTAGGAATCGACGAGAACGGAACCATCACCACCCAACTCGTCGCCGTCGCTGTCGCCAAGGACAACGGCAAGGGCAAACTCCTCCGCGTGTCCAACAACGACACCGTTGGGCAGGTCGACTACACCGCCGGCTCCTACTCCGGTCTGAACCTCTCCTTCCTCCCCGAAGGCACCGAGCCCACCATCTCCTACGACGCCGCCACGCCCGCGACCACCGCCTCGCCCTTCACCGTCCTGCTCGAAAAACCCGACAGCGGCCGCCTCGACCAAGGCCCCGCCTCCTTCTTCATCTTCCTCGACGAAGACGGCGACGGCCTCTGGACTTGGGAGGCCGATCCCTACGCCGGAGCCCGCGAAGTCGCCGGCATCCCCGCCCCCTCCGGTCGGTGTGCCTGGAAATCCGGTAGCACCGCCGCAACCGACTTCACCCACGAAATCGGTTGGGACGGCACGCAGTTGAATGTCTCCCTGACCGACCGTGCGACTGGCTTCATTCGTTACACTTGGGCCGATGCCGACACCAGTTCCGAAAGCAACCTCACCGAAGATGCCGTCTGGGACTTCCGCGCCTACCGCATCGAGGGAACGAACAGTATCGAGAACGCCCCCTTCTTCGCCAAACGCTTCCCGAAATGGAAGACCTTCATCCACGAGGGCGACTTCTACACCTACGGCCAGTTCGGTATGGAGTGCCAGACCGGTTTCGCCAATCCCCCCGCCTTCAAGACCAATGTCTCCTACCTGATTACCATCAACGGTATGACCAACGGCATCTACAATATGAACTACCCCCTCGGGCAGGCCATCACCGGTTCGCCCGTTGCGCAGGATCAGCCCGACCGCATCCGTCCCACCCCCCTCGCGCCCATCAACGGCGAGCGCATCGTCCGCACCCGCCCCACCTTCCGCTGGTCGGCTCTGGAGGGCGCCACCGCATTCAAACTCACCATCTCCCGCGGCGGTACCAAAGTCTACGATTCCAACTTCCAGAACATGCCGCAGGTAGTCGACTGCTCCACCTCGGGCAACGGCAGCGGCGTGCCGCTCTATACTTACGAATGGGCCCCGCCGCTGGCTCTGGGACTGGCCAATGCCGGCGACCTGGCCGACGGCGACTACACCTGGACTGTCACGCACTATGCACCGTGGGCCCAGACTGGCTATGCCTCCACCTCCGGCAAATTCACCCTCGCCGCGGAGGAAGACCATGACGCCGCCGAGGCCGGCAAGCCCCTATCCACCACCTTCGGCTTTGTGGATGTCACGGTTCGCTACGCGCCCGTGAAAAACCTCACGCTCGGCCCTGCCACCACTCTCCGGGTCGAGGCCTACGAGCACGCGGACTTTGCCGAGGAACCGAAGGCTGGGGCAACTCGGACGAGTGCCGGGGCCGCCCTCTCCTCGACGGCTTACTCGACCGGCATCAACCTGTCGGTGCTCGGACTTGAGCCCGGGAAAGAGTACTTCCTCCTGGCCTATGTCGACATCGACGCCGACGGCAAGCGGAGTGCTGGCGAGCCCTGGGGCTATGTCCGCCGCCTAGGCCAAAAGGATTGGCAGTACGACCC
>JAXFQS010000139.1:0-17229 GCA_034178815.1 Kiritimatiellia bacterium
GGGTCGGCGAATTGTGTGTGGGTGGTTTGTGGGTTTCCAACGGGGATTATGTTGTTTGGGGCGTGGGGGTTGGGGGGGTGGGGGGGCTGGGGTGTGTTGCTTACGTGGCGGGTGGGAAGGAATCTTGTTTTGGTCGGCGACGGCTCCAGCGGGGTGGGCGAGGGGTTGGCTCCGGTGAGTCCACGGGTGGGCATCGCGGCGGCGATGCAGGCCAATGCCGTGGTGTCGTTGATTTTGGGAGAACCGCTCTAGATGAAACCTTTGACGATTGCGGGGCACTGCTTTTCGTGCCGCTTATTCCTGGGCACGGGGAAGTTTTCGGGGTGCGAACAGACGCGTGCGGCGATTGAAGCCAGCGGGACGGAACTGGTGACTGTCTCGCTGGCGAGGGTGCGTGAGAATGATGCGGCTGGCGACCCGATTCTGGGGGCGATTGACCGTTCTCGCCTGACGGTTGCGCTGAATACGGCGGGGGCCCGGAATGCGGAGGAGGCGTTGTGGATTGCGCGCATCGGGAAGGCGGCGGGGTTCCGCTGGATCAAGGTCGAAGTGCACCCGGACGCGCGCTATCTCCTGCCCGATCCGGTCGAGACGCTCAAGGCGGTCGAAGGGTGTTCGAGCCTCGGGCTGGTGGTGCTGCCGTACATCAACGCGGATCCGGTCTTGGCCCGCCGCTGCGAGGAGGCGGGGGCCGCGGCGGTTATGCCGCTGGGGGCTCCGATTGGGTCGAGTCTCGGGCTGGTGACGCGGGAGATGCTTGGCATCATCGTCGAGCAGAGCCGCGTGCCGGTGGTGGTCGACGCGGGATTGGGACTGCCGTCGCACGCGGCGGCGGCGATTGAACTGGGGGCCGACGCGGTGCTGGCCAACACGGCCATCGCCTCGGCTGGCGATCCGGTGCGGATGGCAGAGGCTTTTGCCTTGGCGGTGCGCTCGGCGGAACTGGCGGTGGGGGCGTCTCCCGCGGCGCCGCGCGCGACGGCCTCGGCGACGAGTACGGGGGATTTGTTCGTATGAATGGCGCCGGGAGATTGGCATGTTTCCCCACCTGAGGTACACACGAGAGGAGATCGGAGATTACTTCCTTTCGGTGACGGAGGAAGCTATCTCCGCCTCCCTGCGGAAGTCCCGACCCGGCTGGTTCGACCTGCTCAACCTAATCAGCCCCACGGCCTCCGCCTTCATCGAGCCGATGCGCGAACAGGCCCGGCGTGCGCGCCTGCGCCACTACGGCCGGACTGTCAGCGTCTACGCCCCGCTCTACATCGGCAACACCTGCGTCAACTCCTGCCTCTACTGCGACTTCAGCCAGCGGCGGAAAGGCCTCGCCCGCAGGAACCTCACCCTTACGGAGATTGACCGGGAGGCCGATGCCCTCAAGCGGTCAAACCTCGACACCGTACTCGTCGTCGCCGGAGAAGACCCCCTCGTCAACACCGTCGAACACCTCGTCGATGTCGGCAGACTCCTCTCCAGCCGCTTCTCCAACTTGCTCCTCGAAGTCGCCCCCCAAAGCGAGAACGCCTACCGCCAACTCTTCGCCGCCGGGTACGAAGGCCTCGTCTGCTTCCAAGAAACCTACGACCCCGCGTGCTACCGGATGATGCACCCATCAGGCCCCAAAAGCGACTACACCTGGCGCCTCGAAACCCAACTCCGCGCCGGCCGCGCAGGCTTCCGTACCCTCGGCTGCGCCTTCCTCCTCGGCCTCGCCCCCTGGCGCGAAGAGGCCGCCAGCCTAGCCGCCCACGCCCTCTATCTAATGCGTGAATGCCCCCACTCCAAGATACAATTCGCATTCCCCCGTTTGTGCCGCGTCGAGGGCGGATTCCTTCCTCCCTGCGAAGTCGGCGAGCACGAACTCGAACAACTGATGCTCGCCTTCCGCATCGCCTTCCCCCAATGCGCCATAACCGTTTCAACCCGCGAAAGCCCCGAATTCAGAGACCAGATTGTCCTCAATGCAGCCGACAATATGAGCGCCGGCTCGCGCACCACCCCGGGCGGCTACGCCGCACCATCCGGCGACATCGCCCAGTTCCAACTGAACGATTCCCGCCCGCCAAACGAGGTCTACGCCGCCATCCGCAGCCACGGACAGGAAGTCGTCTTCAAGACCTGGGATGGACGCATCCGGGACCAAGAGAAAGGTATCGACAATGGCGTTTGACTTCAACGAACTAATCCCACGGCGCGGCACAGACAGCCTCAAGTGGGACGCACCGGAACGGGCGGATGTCTTGCCGCTTTGGGTCGCGGACATGGACTTCCGCGCCGCCCCGGAGATAGTCGAGGCTCTGAGGCGGAGATTGGAATCGGGCCTCTTCGGATATACGCTCGTCTCTCCCCGCTGGAAGGAAGCGCTGGCGCAGTGGCTTTGGCACCGCCACGGACTGCGGGTAGGTTCCGAGGCGGTCTTGGCGTGCTCGGGCGTGGTGCCGGCTCTCGCGGCTACGGTGAGGGCTTTCTGCAACCCCGGCGACAGCGTGGTCATCCAACCTCCGGTCTACAATTGTTTCTACGATGTGATCCGCGAGCAGGGGTGCTATGTGGAGGAAAATCGGCTTCGGCGGGTGGCGCTCTCGGACGGGAAAGAGGGTGATTTCACCTATCGGATGGACTTCGGGGATTTGGAGCGGAAACTGGCGGATGCGCGTACGAAACTGTTGATTCTTTCGAATCCGCACAATCCGGCGGGTCGTTCGTGGCGGGTGGCGGAGTTGGCTCGGGTGGGGGAGTTGTGCCGGCGGCACGGGGTGTTTGTGGCGAGCGACGAGATACACGGGGATTTGCAGATGGCGGGGGCGGCGCATGTGCCTTTTCTGTCTCTTGGGAATGGTATCGAGCAGGTGGGGGCGAGCTTTCATTCGGCCTCGAAGGCGTTCAATCTGGCGGGGCTTCAGTCGGCCGCGGTGGTGTGTCCGGATGAGGCGGCAAGGGAGCGGATTGGCAGGGTTCTGCGGCTGGCTCGTGCGGCCGAGCCGAACCTGTTCGGGTTGGTTGCTTCGGAGGCGGCGTGGCGTTTCTGCGGGGGGTGGCTGGATGAACTTTGCGCCTACATCGGGGGGAATTGGCGGGTGCTGGAGGAGTTTTGCCACGGGGATGGTAGGGGGCTTTCGGTGGCGCGGATGGAGTCGACTTATCTGGGGTGGGTGGAGTGTTCTGGGCTTGGGGTTTCGTCGACGGAACTGGCGCGTCGTCTGGAGCGGGAGGCGGGGGTGAAGTTTTCGCCCGGGGCGATCTTTGGCGAGGCTCCGGGGACGGCGCATCTGCGGGTGAATCTGGCCTGTCCACGGGCGCGGCTTGAGGAGGCTCTTGCTCGCACGGGGGCGTTTCTGAAACGGGAGTTTGGACGATGAAGGAATCGACGATTCGTTCGACGCGCCTGTCGCGCGCGGCGGCCTGGGAACTGTTTCTGCGCTACAACAAGGAGCCGTTCCATCTGCTCCACGCGCGGACGGTGGAGGGTACGATGCGCTGGTTTGCGCGGGAACTTGGGTTTGGCGCGGAGGAGGAGTATTGGGGGATTGTGGGGATGCTCCACGATATCGACTTCGAACTCTGGCCGCAGGAGCATTGTGCGCGCTCGCTCGTGTTGCTGAAGGAGGCCGGGGTTGAGGACTCTATCGCTCGCGCGGTGGCCTCACACGGCTACGCCATCGTCAACGACATCGCTCCGGAGCATCCGATGGAGCGGGTGCTCTATGCGGTGGACGAGTTGACGGGGCTGCTCGGGGCGATCGTGCTGATGTATCCTTCCAAGCGCGCGAAAGACCTCAACCTCAAGAGCGTCCGCAAGAAGTTCAAAGACCGCAAGTTCGCCGCCGGATGTTCCCGGGAGGTTATTTCCCGCGGCGCCGGACTCTTGGGCTGGACGCTCGACGAACTCTTCGAGAAGACCATCGCCGCGCTCCAATCCCTCGAACCGGAAGGTTGACACCTCCTGCCCCCGAAGGTATCCACCACCGACCTCAAAAGGTATCTACCACCGCCCCCCAAAGGTTGACACCACCCGACCCCAAAGGTGCCTATCCGCCGCCCCCGCGCCCGCCCGAGCGGCCCCCGCTGTCGCGGACTTGACATCCCCCGCCGGAAATGCTAGAGTGAAGGTATGGAATCCAAAGGGAAACGGTTGAAAAAGGCCTTGGCCACGCTCCTGGCCGCGGCAATCTGCTTCGCCGCGCCCTTGACCGCCCGCACCCTTTGCCTCTGCGACCCAGACCCCGACGGATGCGGCAGAGAGTGCCACGACTGCACCAGCGAAACCGCCCCCACCCACACCATTCTCCAGACCGGCGACCCCTGCACCCACCTCATCCTCCACAGCCAGCCAACCCACCCCGTCGAGACGCAGAGCCTCAACACCCCCGCGCCCGACCTTCCCCCGATCTCCTGCCTCGCAACCCCACCCCGCGCACCCGCCCCAATCCCCCGCGCCCACCAGCCCGCCGCACCCCCCGGCGACCACTACCGCACCTACTCCACGAGGCTCTGCCCGCTCGCCTGATACCCCGTTCTGCCCCACCCTCCCGTCAACCGACGGGAGCCAACCTAACACACCTCAAAGCAGAACGGATATGAAAACCATTGCCCCCACCCTACTCCTCCTCACCCTCGCCGCCAGCATCACAACGGCCGAGACCCCAACTACCAACACCCCCGCCACACAACTCCAAATCCGCGCCGCCGATACCCGCGCCGCCCCCCAAAAGACCCACACCCTCTGCCGCCGACATCGCCATCTCCGCGCCCGCAAAAACGCCGGAGAACGCGACTGATGCGCCCCCTCCTCCAACCCCTCCTCGACCACCCCAAAACCACCCTCGCAGCCCTAGCCGCCGCACTCCTCGCCGGCCTCCTGGGACTGCGAGGACTCCCCGTCGACATCTTCCCCGACATCCAACCACCCCGCCTCGTTCTCCAGACCGAAGCCCCCGGACTCACCGCCGCCGAAACCGAACAACGCGTCACACGAATCCTCGAAACCGCCGCCTACGGAATCGGCCGCATCCGCACCATCCGCAGCTCCTCCACCATCGGACTCTCCATCATCACCATCGACCTCGACTGGCGCGAAAACCTAGACCGTGCCCGCACCCGCCTCTACGAACGCCTCGCACGCCTCCAGACCGACCTTCCCCCAGAGGCCAAACCCGAGATCGCACCCCCATTGGCAGCCACCGGCGAGATCCAACTCATCGCACTGACCCCCGCAAAAGATACCAACCTCCTCGACCTGCGCGAACTAGCCGAATACGACCTCAGACCCCAACTCCTCGCCATCCCAGGTATCGGAGAAGTCGCCGTCATGGGCGGTTCCCTTCCCGAATATCGAATCAACGCATCCCCCCTGCACCTTTCAACCCTCGGCATTCACCCGAGCCAACTCGCCGATACCCTTCGTGCCGCCCTCTCACGCCCCGTCGCAGGCTACCTCCCGGACGACAGATCCGAAGAAATTCCCCTCGAACAAACCGCCCGGGTCGAGACGCTCGAAGCCCTCCGCGACCTCCCCTTGAACCCATCTCTCCGACTCCGCCAAGCCGCCGATGTCACCCTTTCGGGCTCACCCAGGAGGGGCTCGGCAAGCCTCGATTCCGCCGAAGCGGTAGTCCTCTCCGTGCAGAAAACGCCCGGAGGAAACACCCTCGAACTGACGCGGGAAATCGACGCGGTGCTGGCTTCCTTCGCCGCCCGAAATGCGGCAAAACTGAACCTCGAACCTGCCGCCTACCGCCAGTCGGACTTTATAGAAACTTCTCTCCGAGGTGTGCGCGGAATTCTCTGGGACACGCTTTGGATTGTGCTGGTGGTGTTGGTTCTGACGCTTCTGAAATGGCGTTCGATTCTGGTGGTTTTGGCGACACTTTTCCTGACGGTTCTGGCGGGGATTTCGCTCTTTCCGGCGCTTGGGATTGGGGTCGATGTGATGACATTGGGCGGGGTGGCTGTCGCGGCTGGAGACATTGTGGACTCGGGCATTGTCTTTGCCGAGGCGATACGCAGAAAGCTCGACGCAGGTGGGTATCTGTCGCGGCGGGAGGCGGTATTGGATGCGATGGCGGATGTGTTTCCGAGCGTGCTGTGTTCGGTAGCGATTATCGTGCTGGCGTTTGTTCCTCTATTTCTGCTTCCCGGGTTGGAGGGGCGGCTTTTTAGGCCTTTGGGGAAGGCGTATCTGGCGTTTCTGGGGGCGTCGTTTGGGGTTGCGGTGCTGGTGGTGCCGTGCCTTTCTCTGTTGCTTGAGAGCGGTTCTAGCGGGGGCGTTTCGAGGGGGGCGGCGCCGCTGATGAGGCTCTTGGATCGGCTCTATGTTCCGTGTCTGGAGTGCTCGATTCGGCACCCGATCCTGACGCTGATTCCCGTGTTGCTGCTGGCGGTCTGGTCGGCATCTCTGGCGGCGAAGTTGGGGACGAGTTTTCTGCCGCCGCTACACGAGCCGACCTTGAATGTGCTTTTGTCGCTGAGCCCTTCGGCGTCGTTGCCGGAGGCGGAGCGTACGGCGCGGCACGCCGGGCGGGTGCTTTCCGCTATCCCGGGTGTCGGGAAGGTTGTACGGCGGACGGGGCGTGCGGAGCGCGACCAGCACGCCGAACCTGTCTCTAGCAGCGAGTTCATCGTCCACCTCGATGGGAACGCGTCCGCCGTGCGCCAAGACATCCGGGAACGGCTGGGCTCCATACCCGGCGCCGTCGTGATGGTCGGCTATCCCATCGAGCACCGCATCAGCGCAATCCTCTCCGGGGTCGAGGCGGAACTGGCCGTGAACCTCTACTGCGAAGATCCGAATCGTTTGCGCGCCGCCGTCCGTGCGGTGGAACCGATTATCGCATCGGTTCCCGGCATCGCCGGTGTTCGAGCCAACCGCGAAGCCTCCGGTCGCACCTTGCGCATCGACTACGACCCTCAGGCCCTCGCTGCGGAAGGTATGAACCTTGGGGATGCGGGGATACAAATCTCCGCCGCCCATAGGGGCGTACCAGTCGGAACCATTCTTGCCAACCAATCGCGCCGAGAGGTTGTTATCCGCCTCGCCGACGATTCCAGTCAGACCGAACGCGACCTGCGCCGCTTCACCTTCATTGGCGGCAGGGGACAGCCCGTTCCGTTCCCATCCGTTGCCACCCTTCGCGCCGGACAAGCCCCCCTGATGCTATTGCGCGAAAATGGCCGCCGCAAAGCCCTCATCTCCTGCAACCTCGATAGCGGCGCCGACATCGGACAACTCGTCCAGACCCTCCGCCAACGCCTCCAACCCATTGTCCAAAGCCTAGGCTGCGACCTCACCCTCACCGGCAGCCACGAAGCCCGCCAAAGCACCGCCCGCACCCTCCTACTCGCCAGTGCCGCCCTGCTCGCGCTCATCCTCGCCCTGCTCACCCTGAGCCTCGGTCGCCTCCGCCACGCCCTACTCGCCCTCGTCAACCTGCCCCTTGCGCTCATCGGCGGAGTCCTAGCCGCCCGCCTCGCCGGAGCCAGCCTCAGCGTCAGCGCCCTAGTCGGCTTCGTCACCGTCACAGGCTTTGCCCTGCGCAACGGACTGCTCCTGCTCAATGCCCTCCTCCAGCGCCTCGCCCACGGCCAACCCCTCCCAATCGCCCTGCGCGAAGGCGCCCGAGAACGCCTCGCCCCCATCCTTATGACCACCCTCACCACCCTCCTTGGACTCATCCCCCTGATGCTCAGCACCGGCACCCCCGGAGCCGAACTCCTCGCCCCCCTCGCAACCATCCAGTTCGGTGGCATCCTCGGCGCCCTCCTACTCAACCAAATCGCACTCCCCGCACTCGTCATGCTCACCGAACGAAAACCAAAGGTGCCCACCACCGCCCTCCTTTCCTGCCTTGCCCTTGCCCTCGCCGGTTGCACTGCCTACCGCCCCGCCCAACTCGACTTCCAGCGCCACTCCGACCAATGGCGCCCCGCCCGCATTACCCTCCAAACCCCCGCCCTCGCAGCTCGAATCGCCCTCATCGGCAACCCCGAACTCAACCTCGCCCGAGCCAAACTCGCCCATGCCCGGAAAGCCACCCAAGCCTCTGGATACTGGGCCGATCCCGACCTCTCTTTTGACCTCCTGCGCATCGCGCAGCCGGCCACCCATCCCTTCCTCTTCGGCGCAGGAATCGACCTCACCCTGCCAATCTCCGGAACCCCTTCGCTCGAACGCCGCGCCCGGGAACTGTACACCCAAGCCGAGCGTCTAGCCCTCCAATCGGCCGAACTGTCGACCTCCAATGCCGCCGTTCGCGCCTGGCTTCGCCTCAAAGGAATACGCCGCCGGCGGGAGGCGGTCGTTGCCTACTTGGGGTCTGACAGGTTGGCATCTCTGCTCTCGGCGGTTGACCACCTAGCGCAGGCGGGGGAACTCACCAAAGGGGCCGCTTCGTCCGTACGCCTCCGCCACCACGATCGGCAGCATTTGGCCCACGAGTTGCGCGAGCAAGAGGCGGAAGCGGCGGCAGATTTGAAGCGGCTGCTCGGACTCCATCCTGACTCGGAGATTGCCTTGGGCGAGGGCATTCCTGCGCTCCCGCAGGGGCCGTTGGAACTTCCTCCGGCTCTCGATTTCGTACGCCATCCGGAGGTGCTGGCGGCACTGGGGCGGCTCGGTGCGAGCGAAGCGGAACTGCGGCTGGAAGTGCGCCGGCAGTACCCGGAGGTCTCCCTCTCGCCGCTCTACGAACGGGAAGACGGGAGCGACCGTCTTGGGTTCGGCGTGGGGGTGAGTCTGCCTATTTGGAACCGCAATCGGTTGGCGATTGCGGAGGCGACGGGGAGGCGGGAGGTGTCGCTGGAGGAGGTCGTGATTTGCTGGAAGAGAAGGGTGGCGGAGGCGACTAGGCTTGCCGGGAAGGTGTCGCGTTTGTTGACGCACCGGCCGGCGACGGAGGTGTTGGAACCGTGGGAATTGTATCGTGCGGGGGAGGTGGATGCGGTGGGGTGTTTTGAGTTGGGCGAAACGCGTCTTGAGGGGGTGTTGTCGGAATTGTCGTGGTCGGAGTCGTTGCTGGATGCGGCGGCGGAATTGGGGTATGCGTGCTGGCTGGAGGAGGTTGAGAGATGATGGGAAAGGTTGATATCTGTCTGCTGATTTGGCTTCCTTTGGCGGTGTTGGGGGAAGGGCACCACGAGGCATCGGTGGTGGTCGGAAAGTGGGCGCGGGAGGCGCTTGGCCTGAGGGTGGAGCGTCCGCGGCGGATGGTGTTGGAGGAGGGCTGGCGCGGGGTTGGTTTCTGGACTGTGGCGGAGGAGAATCGGTTGCTTCTCGGGACGCCTTTGGCGGGGCGGATCCGGTTGGTTTCCCGGATTGGTTCGGGGGTGAAGGCGGGTGAGGTGCTGGCGGAGGTGGAGGCTCCTCGGCTACGGGAACTTGAGGCGGAGAGGGAACGGTTGAGGGCTCGTCTGGGGCATTATGCGCGGTTGGGAACGGGTCAGGCGGAACTCGAGTCGGCGTTGGGAAGGGTGGCATCGGAGGTGGCTGGGTATAGGGCTTGTGGGGAGGTTTCTACGGGTGGGGTGTGGCGTCTTTTGGCTCCGTGCGAGGGTGTGGTGGCGGGGTTTGGAGTGAGCAATTTGGAACAGGTGGATGCGGGGGCTTCTCTGGTTCGGCTGGTGCGGAAGGGGGCGTTGGTGTTGACTCTGGAGGTGCCGTCGGGGGTGTGGCGGGGGTTGAAGGGGGAGGTCTCGGCGATGGTCGATGGGCGTTCTGCGGGATATGCAGTTTTGCCGGATGGGGCTGGCGGCGTGGTGCGGCTGAGGTTGTCTGAACCGGAGGGCTTGGGGGCGTTGGCAGGGGAGCGTGCGGAGGTGTGGCTGGCTCCGAAGGGTGGTGTGGAACGGTTGACGGTGCCGTCGCGAGCAGTGGTGCGCAGGGGGATGGAGTTGGTCGTGTTGGTGCGGGAGGGAAATGAGGAGGGGCACTTTGAGGCGCGGGCGGTGCGTGTCCTGGCGGAGCGGGGAGGGTGGTCTGCTGTCGAAGGAATCGAGGCGTCGGACGAGGTGGTGGTTGAGGGTGCTTATGCGCTGGTGTCGCAGTTGGACGGGGATTCGAAGGGTGCTCCGGGCCATTTCCACGCGGATGGTTCGTTCCACGAGGGGGAGGCGGAGCACTAGGGGCGTTTCGTTGGTACCTTTCGGGGCGGCGGGTAGGCACCTTTCACGCCCGATCTCGGATACCTTTCGTGGGCGGACATTGCTACCTTGGGGAGTTGCAGGTTGGCATCTTCGGGGGCGTGTCGTGCCTTGCAGTCGCCTCAGACGGTGCGAACGAATGGGGGCGTTTCGTGCGTACCATTTGGTGCCGTGCGGATGATGGTATTGGATTGCATCGCTTCCGAGCCTGTGCTAAAATATTCTTCACTCGCGCGGGCAATGCGCTCGCGCCATCCCCTTAGGAGCAGGCTTATGGCAACCGGAAACGAATTGGACGAACTCACAGGCCCCGTCAACCAGCAGGGCCGCGACATACAGGTAATCGAACGCCAACTTCCCGTGCAGGTCGGCTTCGGTTCGACGCTCTTCGAAATCATCCTCTGGCTCTGCGGAATCCTCCCTGGGCTCATTTTCCTCTTTATGAAAATCTCGGCCGGCAACTACTTCCGCCGGCTCCAGCAGAAGATCCAAGCCGATGCCTCGACCATCGACAACTACCTCGAACAGCGCGTGGTCATTTTGAGCAATCTCGCCACCCTCGTCTCGAAAGCCGTCGCCCTCGATTCCGATGTGATGAAGGCTGTCGCCGCCTTCCGAGGAGGACGCCTGCCCGAAGGTATGAGCCGCAACGAAGCACAGGCGCAGCTCGACGGCGCGTTCGGCCGCCTCTTCCCCCAAGTCGAAGCCTACCCCGAACTCAAGGCCCACGAGACAATCATCGAGGCGATGCGGCAGAATGCCTACCTCCAGCGGGAAATCACCGCCGCCCGTTCGCTCTACAACGACACCGTCGCGCAATGGAACCGCGACCTCTTCCGCTGGCCGACTTACCAGATCGTCGCTGCCCGCGCCGGCTACACCACGCGCATACCCTTCAGCGCCTCGGCCGAACTCAAACAGGCCGCGCGGAAGAACTTCTTCGCCTAATTCAGGTGCGGCCCCCCTGCTTCGATTCGTACCAACCTTCCGAACCGTATGCTGCCCACCAGTTGTCCCGATTCCAACCAACCTTCAGCCCCCTTTGCTGCCAACCTTTAGCCCCGTTGGCAACCCGCCTTCCGCCTGGCTGCTAGACAATGGACGCCTCCAATCCCCTGCTTGACGAGATCTATGCGCCGCTCGACCAATACCGCGACCGCTTCGCGCAAGCTTTCGCGGAGCGGGCGCGGAAACTCTTCGAGGAACTGTTCGATCGCTCGGGTGTCGACGGTGAGGAAAACCGCCGTCTGGTCGCCGAGGTCTCGTCGCGCGAATCGGCGCGGAAACGGGTGGGATGGGTTCAGGCTGGCTGGATCGCCGCAACAGTCCTGGTGGTCGGATTCGGGGCAATCCCCGTGGTCGCTTTGCTACTCTCCGGCGCGGTGGCGGCCGAGACGGTTCTCTATGCAATCGTGTCCGTCGCGGGCCTGTGGTTGTGCCTTGCAAAGATTGTCAAGGCCGTCCGTCGGCGCCAGACGCTGAAAGCAGAAATCGACGCCCTAATCGAGCAAGGATGGGCGCAGATGGCACCGTTGAACGCGCGCTACCGGTGGGATTCGCTTCCGCGCCTGATTGAGCAGACCTTGCCCAAAATCCATGTCGACCCCTACTGCTCGCAGGAGCGCTTCTCCGAGATGGTCGAACGCTATGGATGGAAGCCGCCGTTTGGTCAGAACGAGTCGGTCGTGCTGGCTCAGTCGGGGGCTGTCAACGGCAACCCGTTCGTCTTCGTCTCGGTTTTGGCCCAAGAGTGGGATACCGAGGTCTACACCGGTCACAAGACCATCTCCTGGACTGAGACAGAGGAGGATGCCGAGGGGCATCTCAGGCGCGTGACGCGCACTGAGGTACTTACCGCCTCGGTCGAGAAGCCTATTCCCGTCTATGAAAAGCGGACGAATGTTTTCTTCGCCAGCCAAGCAGCGCCGAACCTCTCGTTCAACCGCGAAAGAACCAATTTGTCTGGTTCCTCCATCACCGACAGGTGGCGCCGAAAGCGAGAGATTGGTAGTTTGGAAGCCTTCTCGCGGAACCTAACGGACAAGTCCAACTACACCATTATGTCGAACCGCGAATTTGAGGCGATGTTCAAGACGGTCGACCGCGACAATGAGGTGGAGTATCGGGTTCTCTTTACGGCCGATGCGCAGCGGCAGATGACGGCGTTGATGCAGGACAGCGAGGTCGGTTTTGGGGATGATTTCGGCTTCGAAAAGGTCAAGCGGGTTTCGTGCGTAATGCCCGACCATCTGCAGGAATTCGACTTGAGCACGGCTCCGTCTCGCTTCGCGGATTGGGATTTGGAACGGGCTAGGAAGCACTTTCTGGAGTTCGCGGGAGAGTACTTCCGTCACTTCTACTTCGGGCTGGCGCCGATATTGGCAATTCCGGCCTATCGGCAGACTGCGCCGGAGGAGGTCACGGGCATCGATGACCCCCGCTGGAGGCTTGCCGCGCTGAGTTCGCTTGAACAGGAGGCGCTCGCCAACTTCTGCGGCGAGGCGTGCTTCAAACCCCGCCAATCGGCCACGCGGCTGATTCTCAAGGCGAGGCCTTTGGGCGCGTCTGGGACGGACGAGCGGGTGCAGGTCACGGCGCACGCCTTTCGCTGCGAAGAGCGCGTCGAAGTCGTTTCCGTCTATGGCGGTGACGACCGATACCATGAGGTGTGCGTGCCCTGGAGCGAGTACCTTCCCGTCCAACGCACCCGCATCGTCGACATCCATCGCGGCACCGCGCCCGTCGGCTCCGATGTCTACACCTTCCGCGACGGACTCCACGCCAAGCCAGCCTAGCCACCGCTCCGGCGCCTGCCAACCTTCTGCCCTAGGAGGTGGCCGCCACTCCCCCCGCTTCCTGCGCTCTTCCCGCTCCTGAACCTGCGTACGACTTCTTCGGCGCCTGGGCTCCCGCGTAAATTCCTGTTGCCAGCCCCCGAGCATTGTGCTATAATCAGAGCCGTTATCATCCAGACAAACTGGAATCCACAGGAGGAATCCACACTTATGAAGCGCACACTCGCGGCGACCGTCGCCCTACTCGCCCTCTTCTCCGGCTGCAAGAAAGATGAACCCGCCGACCTCACCCTCGCACCCTTTGAAGAGGTCAAAGCCGGTGAAGCCACCCCCGCCGTCACCCCCAAACACGACCCCGAAGAGGTTGCCGTCACCGTCGGCGACTTCAAAATGAGTTGGGGCGATATCGACAAGCGCGTCGACGCCGTCCTCAAGCAATACGCCGGACAACTACCCCCCGAGCAGAACGACAAACTCCCTCAAATCCGTGAAATGTTCGTCAAGCGCCTCGTCCAGAGCGTTATCGTCCAACAGGCCCTCCTCCAGGCAGCCACCGCCGCCGGAGCCAAACTCGAACAGGCCGATCGCGATGCACAGATGAACAAACTCGAAGAGTTCGCCAAAATGCGCGGCACCACCGTCAAAGAGATCCTCGCCAAGGCTCCCCTCGGCCCCGATGCCGCCCGAAAGGAACTCGAAGAGGGCTGGCTGATTGAGAAATACATCAAGACCACCATCCCCCAGTTCAAGGCCGACGAAAAGGCCCTTGACGAAGAAATCGCCCAAGCCAAGAAACTCGTTCAGGAGAAGACCGCCCTTGCCGAGTCCCTCCTCAAACAAGTCAAGGAAGGCGCCGACTTCGCGAAACTCGCCGAAGAGAACTCCGACTGCCCCTCCGGCAAGCAGAATAAGGGCTCCCTCGGCAAATTCAAACGCGGCCAGATGGTCAAACCCTTCGAAGACGCCGTCATCGCCTTGGCCAAGCCCGGCGACATCACCACGAACCTCGTCAAGACCGCATTCGGCCTGCACATCATCCGCCTCGACGCCAAAAACCCCGCCAAACCCGCGGAAGGCGACAAGCCCGCCGAAGACGAATCCTTCGAAGCCTCTCATATCCTCGTGCGCATCCCCGAAGTCCCCACCAAAGAGGCCCTCGCCGAGATGCAGAAAGAGACCTTCGAAGGGAAAGAAATCCGCAAACTCATAGACTCCCTCATCAAGAAACTTGAGGAGGAAAAGAAGATTGCCACCCCTTTCGACGAGGAGATTAAAGCCGCACGACAGGCCGCAGAGAAAGCCGCCCAAGCCGCTGAATGCGCCGATGGTTGCACCAACCATCCCGCACAGGAGCCTGCCCCAAAAGTCGATAAATAATGCCCTTGGTTTCGTTGCTCCCCCGGGCGGGAGCCCCGATAGCCATGTGACCCATTCTAGAAGACCGGTTTTCCCTCAGGAAGCCGGTCTTCCCCATTCAGGACTGCCCTATGCCCGACAACCCTCATATCCAGCACATCCACATCACCCTGCCCGACGGACAGGTTCAGTTGCTTCATGCCGGGCGCTCCCTTCGAACCCTCTTCCGCGACCAGACAGTGGACGGATTGCCCATCCTTGGTGCCTTGGTCAACAACGATCTTCTGCCTCTCTACCACCCCCTTCAGTGCGACGCAACCGTTCAGCCGGTGACTATCGCGCACCCCCAGGGATGGCGCATCTACCGGTGGAGTCTCTGCTTCCTTGTCGCCAAGGCCATGCACGAACTTTTCCCCGGCGAGAAGTATTGTATCGGGCACGCTTACGGCAATGCCATACACTGGAGCGCGGATTGGTCGGACGGCCAGGAAAAGACCGAAGCGCTGGAGCGGAAACTGCGCGAACTGGTCGATTCTGACCTTCCGATTCAGTATGAGAATGTGCCGTATGAGACTGCGATCGAGCGGCTCACGCAGGCTGGTTTCGCCGATAAGGCTAAGCTCTTGGCGCACCGCAATCCGCCCTATGTGCCGCTTATCCGCTGCGGGGATTTCTTGGATCTTTGCCAGGGGATTGTAGCGCATCGGACGGGCGTGCTGAAGTTGTTCAAACTGGTGTCGACGGCCAATGGTTTCATCCTGAATCTGCCCGAGAGCGAGCATCCGGAGAATATTGCTCCGCTGCCGCCTTTTGACTATTTGTTCGGGGTTTTCAAGGAACATGCGAATTGGGGCAGGATTATCGGAATCTCGAATGTCAGCGAACTCAATGGGGCGATTCTTTCGGGCCGGATTCGGGATTTCGTGTTGACGGCGGAGGCATTGCATGAGAAGAAGTTGGCGAGTATCGCAGACCGGATTGCGTCGCATGTGCCGAATCCGCGGCTGGTTCTGATAGCGGGGCCTTCGTCTGCGGGGAAGACGACGACGGCGAAGCGTCTGATGGCGCAGTTGCGGATTTTGGGGTTCAGTCCGCTACAGCTTTCCACGGATGATTATTTTGTGGGGGATGCGCGCAATCCGAGGGATTCGGAGGGGCGGTTGGACTATGAGCATATCCACGCAATGGATTTGGATGCTTTGAACCGCGATGTGATGGATCTGCTTTCTGGAAAGCGGGTGAGGTTGGCGCGTTTCGACTTCAAGAATCGTATGCCTGGGCGTGCGGAGGAGGAGACTTTTCTGCCGGAGAATGGGATTCTGGTGATGGAGGGGATTCATTCGCTGAACCCGGATTTGACGAGGGGAATTCCGGACGATCTGAAGTTCAAGTTGTTTGTGAATGCGTTTACGCAACTGTCGATTGACCGGAACAACCGGATTGCGACGACGGACAATCGGTTGTTGCGGCGGATGGTTCGGGATTGGCTGTTTCGCGGGCACGGGCCGCTGGAGACGCTGCGCCGTTGGCCGAGTGTTTTGGCGGGGGAGCAGAGGTGGATTTATCCGTACCAGCACTTGGCGGATGCGGTATTCAATTCGGCGCTGGACTATGAACTGGCGGTGCTGAAGCGGTATGCGGCGCCGCTTTTGAATCAGGTAAAGCCGGTGGATCCGCTTTACTGTGAGGCGCGGCGTTTGTCGGGGTTCTTGCAGAACTTTGTTTCGCTGGATGCGGGGTATGTGCCGGGCAATTCGCTGTTGCGGGAGCACATTGGGGGCTCACAACTGATTTACTGAGTTCGTCGGCGAGGGGAGGCCTGTCGCCGGCGCAGGGGGTGGTCGGGAATGGGGGCCGTTGGTACTGTCCGGCCGCCTTGAGGCGTGGCTTCGCAAGGGGGCGGCGCGTGGTTTGGATTCGGGGGCTTAGGTGTCTATCTTTCGGTCTCGCTGGATGGGGTTTGCGATTCCCCAATCAAGCCTTCTCCCCGCTTGGATAACGCCTTGCTAAGCGCGGAATCGCGGCCGAGAATCTGCCCGTTACAGTTCCAGTTTGCAGTGGCAAATCCGTCCTGCTCCGGGCTTGGTCGATAGCCGACGCAGCCCCCTCTTCCTGCCTTTCTCCAGGGTGATTGGAGCGCTTCCGCTGCCGATTGTCTGACTGCGCCCCCGCTCTTGTCGTCACGCTTCGTCAGGTGATTGCCTGGGGTATGAAGCAGGGGAATAGTTGCTTCAAGCCGCCTTCGAACAGGCTATAGGCGATGGTCGGTGGGTTGGTTTGTCGGGGGAGCGCTGGTGTCTTGGTCTGGGGGGATGGGGGCGTGGCAACGGCGCTGGTGGAAGGGCAGTGGGGGCGGCCTTGCCTGGGTTTTATTGGGTGAGGAGTTTGGCTTTGATTTCGTCTGGGGATAGGGTGGGGACGAGGACTTTTTTCAGGCGTCCGGTCTCCCCGGAGATAAGTTGGATGGCGCGTTTGGGAAGGGTGAGGCGGGTGGCGAGGAAGTCTATCAGCGCGGCGTTGGCTTTGCCGTCGACGGGCGGGGCTTGAAGGCGTATGCGAAGCCAGTTGGGTTCTTCGCCGAGGACTCCGCTACGGGAAGCACGGGGGGTGACTTTTACGGTCAGGAGGGTGCCGTCGGTGCGTTGCTGAAGCCAAGTCGGCGGGTTCATAGGGTAGAGTCGGGAAGGTAGTTGAGGATGGTATGGGCGGCTTGGTTGAGGCGCGCCCAAAGCGCACCGCCGCCCCGGAGGAGGTCTTTGGCGAGGGGGCGGCGGGGTGGGAGTTGCCGCCCCGGAAGGTTGCTAGGAAGGAGGGCAATGGATAGCAATAAGATCCAGTCGAGGGTTGCCGAGGTGGGGACTGGCATCTGCCTACCTTAGGGTGTCGCGGGTTGCAACCTTTCGCGCCGTTCCTGCCAGCGGCGGTGGAGGAGTTGGATGATGGA
>JAXFQS010000016.1:0-5241 GCA_034178815.1 Kiritimatiellia bacterium
AAGGATGGCGTTCTTCTGATACTTGGGGGTCTGTGCAACCGCCGGATCGATGCACTCGAAGACCTCCTTCACCGCCTGCAGAAACTCAGGCTCGTACTTATTCTTCTCGCAAGTGGCGTTCAACACTTCCGAAACATAGGCGTTCATGCTGTTTGATTCCTTGAGAATGATTACTGGTTAGGCCCCCCAATCAGGGGAACGCCACCCATTCTATCCCATCTCAATTCCTCTTTGCAAGGGATAATCCGCCTCAGGCCTCTTTTTTGCAGGCTTCAAATTTGTCGTTCCAGAAAATTGCGAGCCGGTTCAAACATATTCGACATAAATGTCGCTTATCAATGCTCAAGAAGCGTGCCTTTTCCCCGATTTACCGCATCTTTCCGATCCTGTCTTGAACTATGGGAAACGCCGCCCCCTATTGAACAGAAGCCATAATTTAAATACAATTTTGTCGCTCTCTATCTCAAACCAACTTCAGGCACACCCTCTAAAAGGATTTCCTCGGCCAAAAATCAAGCCAACACCGCAAGCCGTTAGAACCTTTTTGAGCCAACGATTCCAAAGAGTCGGAACCGGAGATTGGTTGCGACCAGGGGAGACGGTGCCTATGAATTGGCGTAGCCTCAAGGCTACCACGACGAGCGCGCGTAGATGCCAGACAGTTGGAGGAAAGAGAAGAGATGACTGGAAAACCAGTCATCCCGTTTCGCCGCCGGATGCTCACAATGCATCCAGACAGAACCAGTCACAAAGGGCTAAAGTCAAGCCAAAGGCTCAAAACCAAGCACATGCCGCATGGAGTAAAGCCCAGCCGGCTTGTCCGCGAGCCAGACGGCAGCTCGGACGGCACCGACTGCAAAGGCTTCGCGCGAAGAGGCCTTATGAGTAATCTCCAGCCGCTCCTGATCAGCGGCAAAGATGACGGTGTGGTCGCCGACCACAGAGCCGCCGCGCAATGCGTGAATGCCAATCTCCCCCCTCGGGCGCTCGCCTACAATGCCTTCGCGCCCGTAGATTGCCACCTCGGGAAGGTTGACCTGGCGGCCTTTGGCAAGGGCTTCGGCCAATCCCAAGGCGGTACCACTGGGTGCGTCCTTCTTGAGCCGATGATGCATTTCGACAATCTCAGCATCGTAGTCGGGCCCCAGAATGGTCGCCGCGCGGTTGACCAGTTCGAGCATCAGATTGATGCCGAGGCTGTAGTTCGGCGCGAAGACAAGAGGTATAGCACGGGCGGTCTCTGCTATCAACCTTTTCTCGCCGGCATCGAACCCGGTCGTCCCCAAAACCATACGGATGCCCGCCTTTGCGGCTTGCTTGAGGTGCTCCGCGCTGGCGGTATGGAAGGTAAAGTCGATAATGACATCCGCGGCGGCGGGGAAGTCCGAACTATAGGGCAATTCGCGCCCGGGAACGGGATGACCGATAAGCGGATGATCGGGGCGGTCGACGGCTGCACAGAGGGTGGTCTGCGGGTTGCGCTCGACGCAGTCCATAAGAAACTGCCCCATGCGTCCGGCGGCCCCCAAGACGGCAACTTTAAGCATTGTTCGGCTCCCTTCTACTGGATGATTTGGGCGGATCTCATAGTCGCGGCGAGCTTCTCGCGGTTGACAGGTGCGAGTTCGCAAAGCGGCAGGCGATAGACCTCAGGCATTTTACCCATCAGGGCGAGTGCTGCCTTGACGGGGACGGGATTGGTTTCTATGAAGAGGTCGCGGAAAAGGTGGTAGTAGCGGTCGTGGATGCTCAGCGCCTCGGCAAACCGGTTCTCTGCGGCGAGGGCGCAGAGTTGCACCATTTCGGAGGGAATGACATTCGATGCGACGCTGATGACGCCTTTTGCTCCGACGGCCATCATCGCCAACGCTAGGGAATCGTCGCCGGAAAGGACTTCGAGTCCGCAAGCGGCACGAATGGCGCTAACGCGGTCTACGCTTCCGGCGGCTTCTTTGATTGCGACGATGGCTTCGTGGGTCGAGAGTCGCGCGACGACATCCAAAGGAATCTCCTTAGAGGCTCGTCCGGGAACATTGTAGAGAACGACAGGAAGGCCGAGGTCGGCAATGGTGGAGAAGTGGCGGTAGAGGCCTTCGCTACTGGGCTTATTATAATAAGGTGTGACCTGGAGGGTAGCATCGACGCCCATGGGAAGGACTTCGCGCGTGAGTTCGATTGCCTCTGCAGTGGAGTTGGCTCCGGTGCCGGCGATGACCTGGATTCGTTTGGCGACTATTTCGGCGGTGGCTTCAATCACCTTGAGGTGTTCGTGGTGGTCGAGTGTCGGGGATTCGCCTGTCGTGCCGACCGGAACGACGCCTGCGACGCCTGCGGCGACTTGCTCTTCGAGGAAGGTGCGCAAGCGACCATAGTCGACCATGCCATCTTCATTGAACGGCGTGACCATCGCCGTGTAGACACCCTTGAACATGGGTTTCAATCCTATTGGTGGTGCGTTCAGCACGGATACAAAAAAAGCCTCGGAAGTGGTGGTTCCGCGGCTTTGAAGTGGAGGTGCGAAGCGGAGTCGAACCGCTGTACGAGGTTTTGCAGACCTCTGCCTAACCGCTCGGCCATCGCACCAAAAGGCGTGATTACTTCTTCATCGCTTGGGCGTGACGATCGGCGATGCGACGCTTGTAGGCTTCGCGGCGACGGCGCTTGGCGACTTTTCTGTGTTGTTGTCCCATAAGGCTTTCTAGTATAGCCGATTCGAGGCTCTTTGGCAAGCAGAAAGTTGCACCTGAAGCAAGAAATTAGTGGAGGGGTTTCTCGGGCACCTTCGGGAGGAACAGGTTGGCAGGATTGGAATCGGCAGGTTGCAAGGTTTGGGAGACTCTGGTGGGTATCGATTGGTGATGGAATTAGGAACCTTTTGAGGTGTGGGCGATTTTCCTTCGGGGAGCGCGAAAAAGCGTTTGACTTGGAGGGGACTCCAAGTGTTATAGTGGGGTGTATGAAAACCAACCAGCCCCATCCGCCACGCTTGATGCCAATTGCTGAAGCCGCCGCCCAGACGGGCTACAGCGCAGAGACGCTGAGATTCTACGAACGCGAAGGGTTGTTGCCGAACATTAGGCGTGAGGGCGGAAAGCGTCGCTACTCGCCGGCCGATCTGCGCACCCTCCGGCTCGTGGACTGCCTCAAGAAGACCGGTATGCCGCTGCGCGAAATCCGACGCTACCTGGCGCTGATTCCTCAGGGTGAACGCTCACTTCCCCAACGCCTCGAAATGATGCGCCGCCAGCAGGAGTCGGTCGGGAAACAGTTGGATGAACTCCAGGCCTTTGCCGAGCATATCGCATTCAAGGTGTGGCTCTACGAGACTGCCCTCAAGGAGGGGTTGAACCAGATGGGCGACATCGACGCGTGCCTCGAACGCTACCGCCGGGAGACCGGACACACGGCCCGCTTTTAACCGAAAGGAAGTGTCCGCATGAACAACCTGTTGAAAGAAGGAATTACCATGATCGGGCTCGCCACCAGCCTGCTCGCCGCCCCACCTGATGGCAGCCGAATCGCCGTCGTCTACTACTCCTGGGGCGGCAACACCCACTTCGCCGCAGAGACCATTGCGCGCAAAGCAAAGGCCGACCTCTTTCGCATTGAACCCCAAGTCGCCTACAGTCGAGACTATGCCACTTGTTGCGATGAAGCCAAGCCCGAATGCCGCGAAAAAAGACTCCGCCCCATCAAACTGATTGCCGGGCTTGACCTAACCAAATATGATACCATCTTCGTAGGATCACCCAACTGGTGGGGTACTCTTGCACCGCCTGTGCGCACTTGGATCGTCCAGAATCGTGCCAATCTCAAGGGTAAAAGCGTCTGCCTCTTTCAAACCAATGGCGGAGGCGGAATGCAACATCTAGGAAGCGAATTCGCGGAACTTATCAGCGCAACCGCCACGATTCTTCCGCCCAAAGCCTTCTACGGTTCCTCAATCAAGCGATCCATCCCAGATTTGGAAGCCTTCGTCGACGAACGAATCAACCAGAAATAGTGTCGATACGCCCAGCTTTTCCCTACGAGCAACCTTTTCGCGGCGACCTTCTGCAGGCCTACAAGCCATCCGTGACATTGAATGCCATCCAACTGTGTCCGCCTACCTCTCCATTGCGGAACAAGATTTCTTCCCCTCAAGCGGAAGCGTCACTCGGCCCCCCGCTCCGTAGTTGAAATTGCATCTGGCGGAGGGCTGATTCGATGGCATTTCCAAGACGCGGCCGAGGGCAATGCTCCGCCGTATCCGCCGTCCTGAAGCCCCCGAAAGCCTGCTGCGGAACTGGTCACCAATCCCCGTCGGGGAGCCCAACATTGCCTACGCGGCGTACTTCTCCGACCGGAGTTATCTGAACCCATTGGCGAGGTCTCCAGTCGAGTCGGAAGGGGGCACATTCGAGCCATTCTGCCGCAACGATTGGCACATCCACCAAGCCGAATCGGGGGGATGGCAAATACTCATCGTCGCGGAAGGGACGGGGCTCTGCCAAGAGTGGGGGTGTCCCGCACGGCAACTCGTCACGGGCGATGCCGTCTTCATCAATCCGAATGTCAAACACTGGCTCGGTGGGGCACCGGACGAGTGTTTCCGGCATATCGCAATTGAGATACCAGGCACGAGCAATTCGACGCAGCGGCTTGAGCGGGGCAGAGATGCCGACTACCTCAAAACCACGCAAAAGCTTCGAGCGATTCCTACCAACCTTTGAGTGCGGATGGTATCCACCACTCGCTCCATCTGCTACGCACGAATCGCACGCAGAGATTGGCACCTCTGCTCCCGCCTCCTGCCTATCTTATGGGCTCGCTCTCAAGTTGCCGCAGGAGACGCGGATGGTAAAAAAAGAGGCGACCTCCCGAGAAGGGCGGTCGCCGGAACATTCGCATCTCAAGCGTGCCAATCAGCCAATGGCCGAGGGGCCACGCTCGCCCGTGCGGATGCGGATACATTCGTCAATCGGCAAGACGAAGATTTTGCCGTCGCCAATCTTGCCGGTTCTAGCTCCCTTGACGATGCATTCGACACAAGCCTCGACAAAGTCGTCGTTGACCGCGATGGCCATACGGGTTTTCTTGTGGAGGTTGACTTCGTTGACGATGCCGCGGTAGTGCTCCACATATCCGGCCTGCTGCCCGCAACCAAGCGAGGGCTGGATAGACATCTTGTAGATCTCCTGGGCGTAGAGCGCCTGCTTGACATCAGGCAAGACTTCGGGGCGGATGTAGGCGATAATCAAT